>JBARWW010000101.1:0-5366 GCA_049647005.1 Acidaminobacteraceae bacterium
ATCTAAGGCTTCTCTAGTTTCAGAAACTAGTCCCTCTATAATTTCACTCACTGATTCTATTTTATCAAGTGGAAGCAGGCTTTGACCAACTTGTATAATGCCCTTCTCAGTTTCACCCTCTACTACACCTATCCTATTAGTGCCTTTAGATATAGCTGACATTTCTTCTCTATGTCCACCTTCAAACTCAAGTTTTAGATACTTACTTGTAAATTCATTTTTAAGTCCTCGAACACCGTGACCTTTTGTTATACCAGTAACAACGGTATCTGTATCTGTTGCGTTTATAATCATAGCCTTAGCTTTTTCATGTATTACAGCCTCACTAGCTAGCATAAACCTTGATCCAAGTTGAACACCACTTGCACCCATTAAAAGTGCTGCAGCAATTCCACGTCCATCGGCTATACCTCCAGCTATAATTACTGGTATATCAATATATGGGATTATATTTGTCATATGAGACATAGTAGATATACTTCCTATATGGCCACCAGCTTCACTACCCTCTACAATTACTGCGTCAGCACCTTTTTCCTCAACTCTTTTTGCAAGCTTCAAACTAGGCACAACCGGTATACACATAATCCCATTTTCGTGAAATTTCTCAAAATGCGGAACTGGATTACCTGCTCCAAGTGTTACAAAAGCAACCTTTTCACTACATACAACATCGATTATTTCATCCACATTATCAGCCATAAGCATTATATTTACGCCAAACGCCTTATCAGTTAATTTTTTTGTTTTTACTATTTCTTCTTTTACCCAATTAGCAGTACGTCCGCCACTTGCTATAGCCCCAGTTCCACCAGCATTACAAACTGCTGAAACGAGTCCAGACTCTGATATCCACGCCATAGCCCCTTGGATTATTGGGTATTTTATATTAAGTAGTTTTGTTAATTTATTCATATAGCACCTCATTTTCATATAGTTTTTATCATATTTATAAGTCTATACTAACATTTTACCTTTAATATGTGACATTATATTGATTTAAAAATCAAAAAAAAAACACAGACCAAGATCTGTGTTATTAAAATATAATTTCATTAAATATTATCAGGATCTTTTCTAAAGTAAACACGCTCTGATGCTTCTTTTGTTTCTTTTATCATGTCCTGAATTTCATATATCTTTGCTACTATATTTTTAGCTTCTATCTCGGCTACATTATAGTATAAGAATAAATCTTCAAACTTCTTTATCGTTTCATTAAGTTTTGAATTTATGCAGATAAATTCATTTATGTTATGAGACTTTGTTGCGTTCTTAAACTGTTCAACGTCTATTTCTATTATGTCTATTAGATCTTCTTCTCGCTCATAGACTTTCATAGGTAGTGGATAAGGTTTAATTCGCTCTAGAAAGTACTGTCCCTTTCCATTGATATTGTAAACGTATTCAAGTTCAAGTTCTCCAACTTCAAATGTTACATAACACATCTTTGAATTAACTTGATTAACCTTTGCTCCCATTTGTATCAACTTCATAGAATGTTGCATTGCTTCAGCATTAATATATTTTCGCATACTATAGTCCTCCTATAAGTATTATAAGTAAAATACCGCTAGATATACACTTGATATCGTAACAGATACTAACATAAGCGGGAAACCGACCTTTATATATTCGCCAAATGATAACTTATGACCTCTTTTTTCTAGAATTCCACTAACAATAACATTAGCAGATGCTCCAACTAGTGTTCCATTTCCTCCAAAACATGCACCAAGTGCAAGCGCCCACCAAAGTGGTCCAACTGGCATATCGCCCATAAGTTCTATCGATTTAATAAGTGGAATCATAGTTGCAACAAATGGAATATTATCTAGGAATGCTGATGCTATTGCAGATATCCAAAGGATAAACATAGCCGTTACAAATAGATTTCCATTCGTAAAATCAATTAGCCTAACAGCTAAACTATCAATAATGCCTACTTCAACCAAAGCACCAACTAGTATAAATAAAGCCATAAAGAAGAATATTGTAGGCCATTCAACTTCAACCAATATTTCCTCGGGATCAATTTTACTAATTATAAGAAGTATTGCAGCTCCAAATAGTGCTATCGTTGCTGATTCTAATCCAAGCGCCTGATGGCTCATAAATCCAATCATCGTTAAAATCAGAACAAATCCACTCTTTTTTAGTAATTTAAAATCATTTATAGCAACTGATTCATTCATCTTAAAAATTCTTTTTTTCTTTTCTTCATCAATGACAAAATCCTTACCATAAATCACTTTAAGTAATAGCAGAGTGACTATCAATACAACTACTACAATCGGACCCATATTTACTAAGAAATCAGTAAAACCAAGACCCGAAGCACTACCAATCATAATGTTGGGTGGATCTCCAATAAGTGTTGCCGCTCCACCAATATTAGCAATTAATATCTCCGTTACCATAAATGGTATCGGGTTAAGCTCTAGCGTATCTGTTATAACTAGTGTTACTGGCACTATTAAAAGTATCGTAGTAACATTATCAAGTAGTGCAGATGAAACTGCCGTTATTATAGAAAATAATACAATTATCTTCCATGGATCTCCTCCAGCTCTTTTTGCTGCTTTTATAGCCAAATATTCAAATATTCCTGTTCTTCTTAGAATATTTACTATAATCATCATACCGACTAATAAGCCAATTGTATTAAAATCAACATGATTTATTGCTTGCTCTTGGTTTAGTACGCCCACAACTAGCATAAGTACTGCGCCAAATAGCGATATTGACGTTCTATTAATCTTCTCTGATATTATGATTCCATAAATACAGACAAAGATTAATAAGGCCATAATAACATTTTCACTTCCCATGATGTAACCCCCTTCGTAGATTTTTTATCCTATGAATTTTGACTTTTCCCAGAGTCAAATTCTCAGATATTTATATTTTTCTTTACTCCCGTTAAAAATTTTACTCCTATTAATAGCAAAAGTCAAATCACTCTTAAGTTAGTATTTAAAACACTTTGAGACTAATTTTTTATATACATTTTAATGTATAATCATATACTTGAATTCTGCAAGTTTATTTTCACATTATGCATTTATTCGCTTTTCATTATATAACTACTATGATTTAAAGGGTCTTATGTGATTAGATAGATAATATATTAACTATCTAATACATGCTTGCATTTTATATTATGCAATTTTCAAATAGATAAAGGCTTTTTTAAAATGACCATTTTCATTTTTTGACATTAGTTAAGTTTTTGTAATATAATGCTAAAAATGGTCATATAAATAGAAAATTAATAATTATAAGGTATAATATAGCCTAGTATAAAGGAAAAGGAGATTTTTAAATGTTTAAAGACAAGCGAACCTTTATTGAATATATGATAATATTTTGTATTGGAATTTTTCTATCTGCGATTGCAATAATGAAGTTTGATGATATTCTTAGCTCGATAGGAAAGCTTCTTGGCATACTAAAACCATTTTACATAGGTTTTGCTATTGCTTATATACTTAATAGACCAATTTCCTTCTTTGAGAGAAAACTTAAGATTAAAAGAAGTCTTTCAATACTTATGGTTTACATAGGAGTGATTGGTATAATAACTACATTTGTCATTATACTACTTCCAAGCATAATCGAGAGTTCTATAAGACTTGTTAATGAGTTATCAAAGAATGCTAATCGTATACCAGAAACTCTTTCTTTCATATCATCTGAGCCACTTAAAGCACTTGTTGAGAATAACTTAAGTAGACTCACTGATCTACTTGGATCTGTTACAAATTTCCTTATAAACAATGTAACTAAAATTTTTATGTCGGTAACTTCAACACTACTTAATATAATCTTTGCTATAGTAATATCTGTTTATATGCTGCTTGATAAAGAAAAAATAAAAAAACTTTTTTCAAATATTATTGATATTTTGATTAAGGAAGAACGATCTTCTAAGATTCACGATTTTTTAACTGAGGTAAATCTTATATTTTCACACTTTATAACTGGACTTTTAATAGAAGCTACAATTATAGGTACGCTTGCATTTATTGGTATGACTATACTTGGAGTTAAATATGCACCTATACTTGGACTTATAATTTGTTTTACAAATGTAATTCCATATGTTGGTCCCTTTATTGGTGCCATACCGGCAGTAGTAGCAACACTTATGTACAATCCTATGCTTGCATTTTGGGTTATGATTTATATACTTATACTGCAACAACTTGATGGCAACTATATTGGCCCCAAAGTTATGGGCAACTACATTGGGCTTGAGCCTATCTGGATTATACTTTCAATCACTATAGGTGGGGGATTCCTTGGTATACTTGGAATTTTACTTGCGATCCCTACTGGCGCCATAGTAAAAATCATACTTACTGGACTACTTAAGAAAAAAGTTGATAAAAATATGGCGTAGAAAAATATTCTAAGCAAAATACTATTTTTAAAAAGTAAAAAAAAGGCTATAAGGTGGATTTACCCACCTTATAACCTTTTTTTAGATTATATAGCACTCTTTTAAGTTTAAAACTACTTTCCTTTAAACTTATCAAGGGCTTCTATTCTTCTCTTATTAAGTTCAGTCGCTCTTTCATTTAAGCCAGATTTCATACCACTAGCTTTTTCATTTAGACCATTTTTCATCTCACTACTTTTTTCTATCATATTTTGCATTTCATTGGTAAATAATCCATCATGAATTTTACCTTGTTCAATAAAGTACAAGGAAACTGCTCCAAGTCCAACGTGAACTCCAACAGATACTCCCATTTGCATCATATACACATCGCCATCATAACCTGTTTCATCAAGTAACTTAGCTTTAAGGTTCTCAGCATATATGGTATCAGACGTATATCCTATAATAATAAAATTACTCTGCTTAAGATTAACTCTTTTCTTAAACTCATTAACATAATGGTTTAAAACCTTTTTGCGACCACGTTCTTTAGCAACTATAGCACCTTTTCCCTTACGCATAGACATAATAGGCTTTAATTTAAGTAATTTACCTATAAATGCACTTGCGTTTGTAAGCCTACCACTTCTAATTAGATGATCTAAATCATCTACTGATAAGAAGTGTTTTACATTTGTTTTATATTTTTCATTGAAATTTACAATTTCATTAAATTTCGCACCATTTTCTATCATCATAGCACTCTTCATAAGAAGATAACCACTACCATGACTCATACATTTTGAATCTACAACGTAAATTTTAAAATTCTCATGTTCTTCTAAAAACATAGTTTTAGCAAGCTCACAAGACTGATACGATCCACTTGTTCCGCTAGACATACATATACATAAAATCTCATCAAATCCATCTTCCATAGCCTGCTCAAATAAATCCATAAATACAGTAGGGCTTGGCA
>JBARWW010000102.1:0-5450 GCA_049647005.1 Acidaminobacteraceae bacterium
ATTTTAACAAGTCCGCCCTTAATGATTTTTGTAAAAATACCTTCTCTTGGCATAACACAATCGCCAACT
This sequence comes from Acidaminobacteraceae bacterium, assembly GCA_049647005.1. Taxonomy (GTDB): domain Bacteria; phylum Bacillota; class Clostridia; order Peptostreptococcales; family Acidaminobacteraceae; genus JBARWW01. The sequence continues at coordinate 70 of JBARWW010000102.1, forward strand.
TGAGCTTTTATAGCACATCCATTGTGACACTCTTTTCCTATTTGAGTAATTTCTTGAATTGTTTCACCAATCTTAAGCACAGTTCCTACTGCTAATGTATACAGTTCGATTCCTTCTGTTGTAATATTTTCTGCAAATTTACCTGGAGTAAGGCCAGTTCCACCTTTTCTAATCATCTTATCAATACTTTCATTTGCAAGAAGTGAAACTTGTCTATGCCATTTTCCAGCATGAGCGTCATTTTCAATTCCGAAATCTTCTATAAACATAACTTCATCAACTGGAATCTTTATAACACCTTTTGTTGCACTTGTATTTAACGATACTACTTTAGCCATAATACCCCTCTTTTCATATTTTTCATAATTTATTAATAAAACACGTTTCAAGCAAATCAATCTTTTTTTCTAAACTTAGTTATTTACTTTTATAATCGCCAGACTTTCCACCAGACTTATGAGTCAGTCTAACTTCTTCTATTATCATGCCTTTATCTACTGCTTTACACATATCATATATAGTAAGCGCTGCTATAGATACTGCTGATAATGCCTCCATTTCTACACCTGTTTTTCCAATCGTTTTAACAGTTGCTTCTATATTAATTGCACAGTTCTTCTCGTCTATTTCAAAAGAAAGATCTGCTCCAGTTAAAAAAATATTGTGGCACATTGGTATGATATCTGAAGTTTTTTTTGCTCCCATAATCCCAGCAATTTGAGCGACTGAGAGAACATCGCCTTTTTTTAGTTCTTTATTAGTAATTTTTTTTATAATCTCAGGAGTTAATTTAATGCGACCAACTGCTGTAGCACTTCTTTTTGTATCATCTTTAGGATCAACCGCAACCATCTTTGCGCGTCCATCGTCATTAAAATGTGTAAAATCCATATTATCCACCAATCCTATTCATATTCCGTGTCACTGGTTTAAAATCCTCATCACCTAATCTATGTTCCTGCGGTTTGTTTGTAATGGCTTCTTTTATAACTTCTTTTATATCGTCACCATCTCTTAAGACATTAATCACATCAATTTCAACATCTGAATGCAGGCAAAGTTTAAGTTTCCCATCCGATGTTAGCCTTATTCTGTTGCAATTTTTACAAAAGCTACATGATATTGGATTAATAAGTCCAACAGTTCCTTTTGAATCAGGCAATTTGTAGTACTTTGCAGGCGAACTTTTGTCTTTACCAACTACAGGCACTAGGCTTTTTTCATTTTCTAGTATACTATCCGTAGATAAGAATTTTTCTTTATTCCAAAGGCTAGCTTCACCTATTGGCATAAGCTCTATAAATCTTACATCTATATCTCTCTCTTTTGTCAACTTAATAAAATCCGCTACCTCATTATCATTAAAGCCACCTATTAAAACTGTATTGATTTTTACAGGAGTAAGACCAACTTCAATAGCTTTATCAATTCCTTCTAATACTTTCACAAGTTGATCTTTTCTAGTTATTTCTTCAAATTTAATTTTGTCCATAGTATCTAGCGAGATATTTACCCTCTTTACTCCAGCGTTTTTAAGTTTCTGCGCCATATCTGCAAGTAAAATCCCATTTGTCGTAAGAACAATCTCTTCAATTTTAGGAATCTTATTTATTTCACTTATCATTTCTAAAATACCCTTTTTGACAAGCGGTTCACCACCAGTTATCCTAATTTTTGTAATTCCAAGTTCAGACATAACTTTAACTATTTTAATTATCTCTTCATTTCTAAGCATTTCACTATGACACTTTTTATCTATGCCAGTCTCAGGCATGCAGTATTTACATCTAAGATTACAAAGATCTGTAACTGAGATCCTAAGATAATTTATTTCTCTACCAAAAGAATCTATCATTTTAATCACCACCACTTATCTATATGATTTTATATTTAAAAACGTTATACTATACATTATATAACGTTTCAAATTATTTATCATGATTATTTTTATACAAAAAATTATTTTGGATTATAATGGGTATTGATAATATAGATAAGAAAACTAATAAAACCTTTGCAGGTATACATTAGTTTTGTAAAATAAGATAAATTACTAGTAAATATTTTCTATATAAAAGGAGTTAAACATGTATAAAGTTGGAGTAATAACAGCAAGTGATAAAGGTTCACGTGGAGAAAGAGTAGATAAAAGTGGACCTTTAATTAAGGATATAATGACTACAAACGGATACGATGTAAAAGAAATTATCATAATTCCTGATGAAAGGATTCTTATTTCAAAAGAATTAATTAAGATGTCTGATGAAAAGAAATATGATCTTATACTAACTACTGGTGGAACTGGTTTTTCACCTCGTGACTGGACTCCCGAAGCAACCCTTGATATTATACATAGATTAACCCCAGGTATACCAGAAGCTATGCGTGCTTATAGTTTAACTATAACACCTAAAGCTATGTTATCTAGATCAGTTGCTGGTATAAGAAATCAGACACTTATAATAAACCTTCCAGGTAGCCCAAAGGCAGTTTTAGAAAATCTAGAAGTAGTACTTCCTGCACTCGCTCACGGGCTAGATATTTTAGTTGGTAAAAGTGGTGATTGCGCAGATCCAATTACAACCAAATAAAAACACTTATATTTTTTTGTGAAAATTTCAAACATTACATTTATTGCAATTTTACTTAATGCTGTTACCTTAAATGATATTACTGATAAGTATAAGGTTTAAACAAATTAATATGTATGATTAACTGGTGAAAATAGCCAGCATATATAAAATGCAGTTCGTTCTTTAACGAGCTGCATTTTTTGTTCGAAGCACATATGATTATTAGAGGAATATTGTGCTTTCACGTTGAATATTTAATACATAAGTAATTTTTCAAAATATAATTTTATTGAAATTTTCACATATTATTTTAAGGAGATGCTTAATATGAAGGATAAAACAGATAAAAATTATAATACATCTAATCAATTGTGTGATTATAACTCTAGTCGAGAAGCTTTTGCTAAAGAACTTCTTATATTTTGGAAGGAAATCAGCAAAACTTCATTAGAGGGAAAAGGTTGTTTAGATATATTAACAGATGAATTGCAAAGCATAACTCCAGTTATGCCAAACAGAGTCACTCAAGCAAAAGAATTTAATAAATTATTCTCAAGCCTTCGTCTACTTGAGACAAGCCATGAATCATCAAAACTTTTTAATCAGTTGCTTCATGAAATTAATCCAATTATAAATTGGTATCCAAACAACGTTTATGAACATCCTAGCGAGGCTATAAAACGCGGTAATTACTGCGCCAATCTTGTTGGTAAAATACGCGACTGTCAACGCAACCCCTTCCTATTTAATTGTAATGATATCCTAGTCGGACTTTTCTTACTCGGACCTCATAATCTCTACCCTGAGCATAAACATCCCGCATCAGAGATGTGGGTAGTTCTTTCAGGTCAAGCAAAATGGAAGCGTGGTAAGGAAGAGTGGATTAGAAGAAAAGCGGGCGAATACTTCATACATACTCCAAATGAGTCACATGCTATGCAAACCTTTGATGAACCACTACTTGCCATTTGGGCATGGACTGGTGATTTAGATGAGTGGGCAAAGTGGTCGGATGAGTAATAATTAAATTGATTATGATTACATAAAAAGGCAATTCGTAGTTTTACGAATTGCCTTTTTTTTACTTCAAGTATTTAGCTTACTATTTTATATCACCATGAGTCTCGTGATCAGCAACTTCAACTGGTTTGTTCTTGTCGTCTACAAATACAACTTTTGGCTTAAATGTCTTAGCCTCTTCCGCGTCTATCCAACAGTAAGCGATAATTATACAAGAATCTCCTGGTTGAACAAGTCTTGCAGCAGCGCCGTTTAAGCAGATCACTCCACTATGTCTTTCACCTTCGATTACATAAGTTTCAAGTCTACTTCCATTGTTGTTATCAACTATCTGAACTCTTTCTCCAGCAATTATACCTGCTTGATCCATAAGTTCTCTATCAATAGTGATACTTCCAACATAATTTAAGTTTGCTTCTGTAATTATTGCTCTGTGTATCTTCCCTTTAAACATATTTAACATCATTATTTAGTCACCAACCTAATATTGTCTATAAGTCTAGGCTTACCCATAAATACTGCAAGCGCTATTAATATTTCACCGTCTATTGTATCTACATTACCTAGTGTAAAGGCATCTACAATTTCTACATAATCGATAATAGCATACTTCACAGTGCTTATATTGTCAATTATTTTATTCTTTATTAAATCCACATCTTTTTCACCATTTTCAATCATATCTTTTGCTTCAAATAATGACCTTGATAAAACTAAAGCATCCACTCTTTCACTTTCAGTTAAAAGAGCGTTTCTTGAACTTAGTGCAAGACCGTCTTCTTCTCTTATAATTGGACAAGGTACTATCTCAACATCCATGTTTAAGTCTCTTACCATACGCTGAATAACTGCAACTTGCTGAGCGTCCTTTTGACCAAAGTAGGCTCTAGTTGGAGCAACTATATTAAATAATTTTGAAACAACGCTAGCAACACCACTAAAATGACCAGGTCTAGTTTCGCCGCAAAGTTTTTCTGTTATTGCGCCTGTAACTTCAACCGTTGTAGAGTAGTCACTCTTGTACATATCAGACGCAAATGGTGCAAATACATAATCTACTCCTTCTTTTGTAAGCATCTCGACATCAGCTTCAAAATTTCTTGGATAAGAATCAAGATCTTCTTTTCTATCAAACTGAGTCGGATTTACAAATATACTGGCAACAGTTATATCATTCTCACTTACAGATTTACTTGCAAGCGACATATGACCTGCATGGAGTGAACCCATAGTTGCCACAAATCCTATTGTTTTTCCTGAGTATCTTTCTTCTCTAAGTATAGCTTTCGTTTCTTCTATAGTTCTTATAATTTTCATAACACGACTCCGCCTTATTAGTATAGTTTTTCTAGTATCTCATCATCTATTTTAAATGTATGTTTCTCTTCTGGAAATGCTCCTGATCTAACCTCTTCACAATAGTTATTTACAGCTTTATTTATATGTTCAGAAAGACTTGCATACTTCTTCACAAACTTTGGAGTAAAGTCGCTGTACATGCCAAGCATGTCTTGTATAACTAAGACTTGGCCATCACAACCATTTCCAGCACCTATACCAATCGTTGGTATAGATAATTTTTCGCTTATAATACTCGCAAGCTTTGCAGGAACACACTCAAGTACTATAGCCACGCAACCAAGTTCTTCAAGTAAAAGTGCATCCTCTATTAGCTCTTTTGCTTTTTTCTCATCTTTACCTTGAACCTTGAACCCCCCCATCATATTTACTGATTGTGGTGTTAAACCAAGATGGCCAACTACAGGTATCTGAGCGTTTATAATTCCT
>JBARWW010000103.1:0-3121 GCA_049647005.1 Acidaminobacteraceae bacterium
CTCTTACACCCGCTTCAAGTTCAAGAACTCTATCAACAAGTAAAAAAGGGTATCTATGAGGTATAATCTTTTGAATTTCTACTGAATCTAACATAAATCCTCCTTAATATATGACACGCACCTGATATTAGTAGCAGGTATTAATCTTATTAACTATTATATAATATTAGAGTTAAATGTCAAATACATGTTTTGAAAAAGTTGCTTAATTTGGCCAATCACCCTATAAAAAAAGCCATACACAAAGTGTCTGGCTTTTAATTTATATTATTATAATTCTATATTTCTTCTGAATTTACTTTAACTACTTCATTTTTTTCTTTAACATCTACATCTTTTACGTCACTATTTCGAGCAGCGTCTTCCATTTCAACTCTCTTTGCTAGTGACTTATAAATCATATCAGAAAGACCAAATCCGCCACCCTTTGACATGCCTTTTGACATCTCTTCATCTAACATAGATTCGTATGTCGAAGATGCATTACTCTTTTCTATATATCCCTGATTCTCAGGTATAGTTGATCTCATAGTTTTTAACATCATATTTATAAATACTGACTCAAATTGCTCGGCAGCGTCTCTAAGTTCTGCATCATTATTAGAGTCTTTAGCACTTTCAAGTTTACGCCTAATAGCATCACTTCTATTTGATTCAATTTGAGTGTTCACTGTACTTCCATTATTATTTAATGATACTGAATCCATTATATCACCTCATGAAAACCTAGTAAGTTATATTTTATCGTCTTAAGTTATTTGCAAGTTCAAGTAATTTATCTCCGGTTTGGATAGTCTTAGAGTTAATTTCATATGCTCTTTGTGCAGTGATCATGTTTATCATCTCATCAACTACTTGAACATTTGAAGATTCTAAGAAACCTTGCCAAATTTCACCTGATGCAACTTCTTGATTTGATACTGCAGTTCCAGCGGCAGGAGTGTTCTTATAAAGGTTTGAACCAATACTTTCAAGTCCTGATGGATTTGCAAAAGAAAATAATTCTAGTTGCGCTACAGTTTCTTTCTCACCCGTTGTTCTAGTTACTACTATTTCACCCGCTTTTGAAATATCAACTTTCGCAACGCTCTCACCAAGTTCAATATTTCCACCGGATCCTTGAATTTTATAACCATCAGCCGTTACAAGCTGAGACGTTGTATCATCAACACCAAGTTTAAATGATCCATCCTTTGTATATCTAGTTTCTCCTTGAGCATCTAAAACTGCAAAAAAACCTGAACCATTTATAGCAACATCCAAATCATTATTTGTAGCTTCCATGTTACCTACACCAAATGATCTAGTAGTAGAAGATGTAAGTACACCTTGACCTATTTCTATAGATGTTGGTCTACCATCACCATCTAGAATTTGATTTGATTGAAGCTTCTCATAAAGTAAATCTTTAAATTCAATTCTTTGTTTTTTAAAACCTGTTGTATTAACATTTGCTAAGTTGTTTGATATAGTATCTATTTTATGTTGCAAACTTTTCATACCCGATGCAGCTGCCCACATTGCTTTCATAGTAGCCCTCCTATGTTAAATTATTACGCCTTACCAACTTCATTAACGGCTTTTCCTAATGTATCATCATATGCTTTAATTATTCTCTGTCCTGATTCATACTCTCTATAGTAATTTATTATTCTAATACTTTCGTTTATAGCGTCTGCATTAGAACCTTCTAAAAATCCTTGTCTCACAGCGCCTTCAAAATCAACAATTTCACCGTTAATCTCCTCTTTTGCTGCAAATAGAGTTCCACCAAGTTGTAATAAATCAGATTTTTCAGTAAAGTTAACTATATTTATCTTATCTATTAGCTGACCATTTTCTAATACTTCACCATATTCATTAATAATTACATTTTCACTCTCTAATTTAATATCACCATTTTGACCAACAACATTATAGCCTGGACTTGTTTGGAGAACTTTATTTTCATTAAGTGTAAATTGACCAGCTCTTGTATAAGCTGTTCCAAAAGGAGTTGATATTTCTATAAATCCATCACCGTCTAAAGCTACATCCAAATTATTATCAGATCTTTGCATTGATCCTTGAGAAAAGTCTATAAAAGCTCGGTCTACTCTAACTCCTGAGCTCATCGTTCCAATTACATTTCCACCAGTTCGTGCAATTAAGTTAGCAGCTTTAGTTCCTTCAAGTAAAATATCACCATTTATTTCTACAGTGTACTCCTTGTCTCCAACAAAAATTTCTTTGCCATCTGCTCCAAGAAGTCTATTACCTCTTGTAGAATCTTTCGATTTATCACTATTTAGGTAGTAGGTCGATAAAAAACCTTCTTTATCAACACTAAACTTAACATTTTTATTATGAGATACGCCTTCTTGATTCTTAACTCTAAAGTATCCAACATCAGTCTCTGCGTAATAGTTATCATTACTTTTTTTAACCTCAATAGCAGTAAAAGCACCCTCTGCTTGATAGTTAGACCCATTGTATTTATTTAGTAATACATCATTGAATGACTCAGCTAATATATCAGATTTTTTAAAGCCAACAGTCTCAACGTTTGCTAAGTTATTACTGATTGCATCAATCTTACCCTGATTAACTCTTAAATTTGTCCCTGATATATAAAGTCCTCTAATCATAAAATCCTCCAAGTAATACATACAATTTGTATTATCATAGATATTATCGGCAAAAGTGCGCTTTTACTTAAGCTTTTTATATAAATAAAACAAAAAAGATATCCCATATGAGATACCCTTTGATTTCTATCAATTTACTATATCTTACTTTAAAGTTCTTTTGTTGTTTGGCATACTCTTTTCAAGAATATCTAAATGCTCAAGTGACATACCCGTACCTTTAGCAACACAAGACACTGCATCCTCTGCAATATATGTTGGGATACCAGTTCTTTTCTCAAGTAATTTGTTTAGTCCTTGAAGAAGTGATCCACCACCAGTCATAACAATACCTCTAGAACTTATGTCAGAAGCAAGTTCAGGCGGAGTTTTTTCAAGCACAGCATGAACCGCGTCACATATAGCGTTAACAGGTTCCCTAAGTGCATCAAGCATCTCGTCGCTAGTAACCGTAATGTTCTTAGGAAGACCTGTAATAAGGTCTCTACCCCTAC
>JBARWW010000104.1:0-2819 GCA_049647005.1 Acidaminobacteraceae bacterium
CAGCGTAGTTCTTAATAAACCTCTAGTGTATAATAGTTGTAATGGAGGTATTGATATGAAACGATATCTAGTATTAGTATTTATAACATTAATTTTAACTACATCAGTTTCTTTTGCAAGTGACACTGAGTTTACTATAGAGGAAGAAAGTTGGCTTAAAGAACACAGCGGCGAAACATTTACACTTGGACTTGATCCATACTCAGGAATGGATTATTTTGAATTTAGAGGAGAGAAGCGTGGATATCTAATAGATGTAGTTGAGCAGTTAAGAAATGATACAGGATTAAATATTCGAATTATAGGAGATTCAACATGGGGCAAAGTATATGATGAATTTCTAGATGGTGATATAGACATATTGTTTGGTGCCAATGTTACTGAGGAAAGACTCAAAGTAATGGATTTTACAAAGGCAATACATAAGTATCCATATGCAGTTTTTTCTTCTGAAAATGGCAATGTACGAACTCTTGGTGATTTAGATGGTAAAAAAGTAGGCTTTATAGAAGGAGATATATCGATAGAGCTTTTTGTTAATTATTATCCAAAGCTTACTTTTGAAATTGTTGAATTCGAAGATCAAATTGCTGGACTTGAAAACTTACAAAATGGAAACATAGATGGTTTTGTCACGTCTGGTGGTGGAATAGTATATGATTTTATGTATAACTATCCCAAAATTGAGTTTTTATTTGATTTAGAAAATATCACATCAGATATGACACTTGCAACTTTAAAAAAGAATAGCATTTTAAATTCGATTTTGTCAAAAATTATAGAAGATCACTCTGTGGATATTGATAAAAGCGTAAGTAAGGCAAAAGTTGTATTTAATAGAAAAATATTGAACTTATCTGATGATGAAATTCAGTGGTTAAATCGTAATGAAGATGTTGTTGTAGGAGTTGTGAGCGATTATCTACCATTTGATTATTATAAAGATGGCATGTATCTTGGAATTGGAGCAGCCTTAATTAATGAAATAGCAGATGTTGTAGGTATAAATTTTGTTTATGATTATGGCGAATTTGATGATGTATATAAGCGTGCAGTGGCTGGTAAAGTGGATATAATTAATATAGCTAAAACAGATGAACGATTAGAATTATTCAACTTTCCAAGATCTTTTAGTAAAGAACGTGATCGAATTTATGGTGATAAAGACTCAACTTATATAGATGATATATATGGATTAGAAGATAAAAAAATTGCTGTAATTAAGGGATTTTGGCATGAAGATTTTTTGAAAAAGAACCTTCGAAATGTTGATATTGTAATTACTGATAGTATAAAAGAATCTCTTAGTCTTCTTGATTCGGGAAAAGTTGATTACTTTATTGAAAATCGTACTGTTGCTGAATACTATATATCAGGTCTTGGCTATTGGAATATTATAAAGAAGGGTGAAACATCACAAGATTCCTTTTTATATTTTGGTGTGAACAAGGATAAAGATGAATTATCTTCAGTAATAGATAAGACATTACTTTTAATTGATTATGATAAAATCAAACAAACTGGTCTTGAGACAGTGCCAAATCTACTCTCAAGAAGTGTTGTATATCTTATATGGATAGTTGCAATTTTACTTATTATAATTTCTATATTTCTATACATAATTATTAGTTTTATTAAAACTCTAATAAATGAACGAGAAGAAAAGGCTATCCTAAAAGAACGTGAAACTATGATGTATCAAGATCCTTTAACAAACTTAAAAAATCGACTTTATTATAATTATATTGAAAAAGATCTTGAAAATCTTCCATTTCCACAAGCGCTTATTATAAGTGATCTTAATGATCTAAAAAAAATCAACGATACATTGGGTCATCACATGGGAGATGCATATATAAAAGGTTTTGCACTTTTGCTAACTATTGTATGCAAAGATTCAATTATTTGTAGAATGGGTGGAGATGAATTTTTAATAATTGAAACTGGATGCGATGCTAAGTGTGCTAAGAGTATTATGGATAATATTTCTTCAAGAGGTAAAACAGAAAAAATTGAGTTCGGAGATAATGTTGTAACAGATATAAAAGCGGCAATGGGATACTCTATTAGATATAGCAAAGAAGAAAGTATTGAAATGATATCAATTCAAGCTGATAATATGATGTATGAAAACAAGAAAAAAATGAAAAGTTGTGATCCAAGATAGTGAATATATACATAAATTAGAAAATACCGTATAAATATTAGATGAAAACTAATGTTTATACGGTATTTTTCGAAATGCTGATTTAAAAGTAAAATTTAAATATGTTTTAAAACTTTCATCTTCTATATTTCATAGTTTTTAAGTTTATCAGTATCTACTATTTTAATTCCACTATTTTCACGAGAAATTACACCTTCTAACTCAAGTTCAACAAGTACACTTCGAAAATATCTAGGACTTATATCAAAGAACTCTGCAGTCTCTTTAAACATTATAGGTAGGGTCAATTTATCACTTTTTACATAAAGTTCATAGAAGTAATTAGCAACTTGGTTTTTAACTGGATACAGTAATTTTTTTGAATACTTAAGAGAAGTTCTTTTCATTTTAGTTGACATATTTCTACATATAAATTTATAAAAACTAACATTTTGATTAAAAAACTCATCAATATATTTAACTGGTATAGCTAGTACTACACATGGTAGTAATGCAGTTACGTTATAGTAGTATAAGTCATTTGAAAAGTACTCTAAATCGCCTATAATATCTTTTGCCATAATAAAATCAAGAAGTCCAATTTTTCCTTCTTCGGATATAGGGGAAACACGAGCTTTTCCATTAAGCAATAAATGGAGATACTCAACAGGAG
>JBARWW010000105.1:0-15584 GCA_049647005.1 Acidaminobacteraceae bacterium
GTGTAAAAATGTCTGCCTGCAAAGCTTGTAGTGACCAAATCGGCGTAAGTGATGTGCTTTCTAGCATTGGTATAGAGCTTAGATACTGGGGTCAAGGGCTTACTGAAATTCTTAAGGAAGATGGGAAATTGTTAACGCTTTAAATGTATATTTCTAAGAAGTCAAATATTATTTAAAATTAATTATTAACACAAAAAACCAGACTTTTTATAGAGCTTTTATAGAAGTCTGGTTTTTTATGCTCAATTATCTATTTTTATCTTACTTCCAATCATAAAACCAAAACTGCTCAGTTTTAATTCTCTTCATAAATTTCTTTGCCTCTTCATCCATTTCACTTTCAAGTTCTGGAATTCTAAACTGAGAACTGTGGCATTTAAGAGCGCCAATCTTTTTATCAAGATATGGTCTTATATCAATCTTTACATCAGCTTTTTTAAACATCTTATCTGGAAAAGCAACGCAGTGTGTAAGTGGTCTGTCTTTCTCATTCATTGCTTGCAAAGTTCTTATAACAGCAGCACCACACGCGTCGTGATCAGGATGCACTCCATAGCCTGGGTAGAATGTAAGTATCAGATCTGGTTTTACTTCTTCTATCACTTCACGAATCCTCTTATCAAGAGGAGCGTAAGGCTCAAACTCTATAGTCTTATCATGATAACCCCACATTCTAAGATCCTCTATACCTATAGTTGCGCATGAATTTTTAAGCTCCTTCGCACGAATACTCGGAAGTGTTACTCTATTTGCAAATGCAGGGTTTCCAAGGTTACGTCCCATTTCTCCTAGAGTTAAACATACATAAGTCACTTTAGATCCTTCTTCTATATATTTAGCAAGTGATCCCGACATTGGGAAAACTTCATCATCTGGATGTGGCAAAACCACTAATATTCTTTCATACATAAACTTTCATCTCCTTACCTGAACCTACTAGATTCTATAATAAAATCTTCTATAGGGATTTTTCTACATACCTAATCATCTTAACTAAGAGGCTCTTTAAAAAGGCTCTTTGCTTAGCTGAACTGCAACTATAAGTCTTCCGTCTTTATCATTACCAGATAGAATCAATCTATCTTCTTCTGTGTCATCCCAGTGTGTAAGTCCTTCAGTATAAACCCATCCCTCTTCAAGCTTAAGTCCAATTCTATAAGGACTTTCCTTCGAAAGAGTTCCGTGATTAAAGTTTATCACTACATTTTTTATAAAGTTTGACGCTGGGTGAACCGATGGATCCTTGTGAGCTGTATATGCTCCCATAGTCATCTCAAGATGTATATACAAATCTTGATTTTTAAGTTCCTCTAGTCTCTTTTGAACTTGCTCTCTATTTAAAGGTTTCATAAATCCTCCTTTTGGCTTTTATACGTGCTAAAATCCTATCACATAAGCCATATCTAACAAAATACTAATATAATTGAAATACAAATCTAAAATACTTCGTCTATCTAATTATATACCACTTTTACCGCTTTTCTAAGCATCCTTGACATCTTTCACAAAATGTTTACATATGTTGAAGACATTTTAAAAGCTTTTATACAAAAAAATCCAGACACACACATAAAATAACCACTGTAAGTATCTACAATGGTTATTTTATGTGTGTGTTTTATATTAGGTCTTTCATTTATATTGAGTTTTATTTTTTAAAATTCTAAAACTTTAGCCTTACTTATAAAGTCTTAGCTATGTCAGAAACTTTCTTATTCATTTTCCTAACTTCATTTTGTAGATCTTTCAAATCAACATTTACTAACTTCTTATTTCTTACAAGAATCTCACCATTAACAAATACCATATCGACATTGCTAGGATTTGCAGAGTAAACCAGAACTGAGTAATAGTCATATATAGGCTGCATGTTTACTGAATCAGTTTCAATTATAACAAGATCTGCACATTTACCAATTTCTATTGAGCCTATTCTTTTATCAAGCTTAAGCGCCTTTGCTCCACCAAGTGTAGCCATCTCAACTATTTCACTTGCAGGAAAAAGGCTTCTATCTTTATTAAATAGCTTATGAACTTTTGCGACCTGCCCCATTTGAGTAATTATATCTAGTGTATTTCCACTCATAGGCCCATCTGTGCCAAGTCCAACATCTAAGCCCTCTTTATACATCTTAACTACTGGCGCTACACCCTTAGCTGCTTTTGAGTTTGCACCTACATTATGTGATATTCCAACCTTTTTTTTCTTCAAAAGATCTATATCACTCTCACTAACATGTATGCAGTGTGCTGCTATAAGATGCTCTCCAAGTACACCTATGCTATCTAGATACTCGATAGGCGTCATATTATACTCGTCTCTGTATTTTTTAACTTCATAGTCCATTTCTGCAACATGCATCATCATTGGTACATCGTATTTCCTGGCCATATCATAAGATGCTTTAAGATACTTATCATCGAGTGAATACGGAGCATGTGGTGCAACCATAGGAGTTATAAGTTCATCACCTAACCACTTTTTTATAAATATCTCGCTGTATTCAATGCCACCATAAGCCTTAGCGGAGTCGGGTGATGGGAAGTTTAGTACCGTTTCTCCAAGTAGAGCTCTTATACCCATTTCTTTAGCTGCTTTTGCTACCTCATCTTCAAAAAAATACATATCTGCAAATGTTGTAACTCCAGAAAGTAACATCTCTGCCACTCCGTACTTTGCTCCGTGATAGACAAGATTTTTATCAACAAGTTCCTTTTCTAGGGGGAAAAGAAATCTATTTAGTCTATCAGGTACATCGTCTGCAAGACTTCTAAAAACTATCATTGAACAGTGAGTATGTGAATTTATCATGCCTGGCATAAGGATTCCACCATTACCATCTATAACATTAGCTCCAATATATTTAGTGAGTAGTTCTTGACCACCTAAATCCTTTACTAAGTTATTCTCTATTATTAATACACCATTTTCAATGATACGTTTATCTTTGTCCATAGTGATTATAGTTACATTTTTTATTGCCTTTATATTCATCATATCAATCCTCAAATTACACTTTTTAAGAGTCATATTATCCTGTTTTAATCTAAATTAATGTAGTATGTAGCTTAAAGTTTATCACTTAAGCTACATACTACATTTAAATTTTTATTCTAATTATTATTACTAGAAATTAGTTAGAGACTTCTCTATTCCACTTATCAATCCAATTTGCCATATCAACATTAATACTTTTCCAATCGATAACTTTTAATGAATCAATTAATTCAGAACCATAAGTAAGTCCACTAGCTTCTTCTTCTGTAAGTATAACGTTTGTATTGATTGGCGAGTCAACCTTATCGATTGCGTTAGCCATTTGAACTTCTTCACTTAACCAGAAGTTGATTAACTTCTCAGATAACTCTTTGTTTTTCGAACCTTTAATAATATTAATAGTATTAAGGTTAACAAAAGCACCTTCTGATGGGTTAACCCACATAGCAGTAGGAATAGCTTCTTTAATATTACCAAATGCGAAGTCTTGAGCAACACCTATAACGATTTCACCTTGTATAAACATGTTTACAAGTTCTGAAGAACGTCCATAAGTTTTAACTAGGTTTGGCTTAAGTTCTACTAATTTTGCAAATGCAGCGTCAACATCTGTAAGCGCATCAACTGAAGCATAATCTGCAGCAACTAGAACCATTGGTGGACCAGCAGTTGTAGTGATTTCAGGTATAGCTAGATTAGATTCAAAGCTATTATTCCAAAGATCTGACCAAGATGTAACTTCAAAATCAACCATAGCAGAGTCATATATAATACCAGTTCTGTTTAAGGTATAAGCAGGACCATATTCCATACCATGAGGAGCTTTAGCCACTTCATAAATGTTTTCTACATTGGGAATATTTGCTCTATCAATAGTCTCAAATAATCCTTCTTCAACACCTTGAATTGCAAATGATTCTGCAAGGAAAATCAAATCAATTTCAGAGTTTTCAATAGTTCTTATTTTATTAAGTCTATCTGAGTTATTACCTACTTCAAGTACAATTTCTACATTGTTTGCTTCTTCAAATGGAGCAAATACATTTTTTCTAAGAATATCTTCATTGTATCCCCATGTTGATATTACAAGTCTAGTTGGCTCAGTACTTTCCATCTCCTCAGCAACTACTTCTGTCATTTCTTCCTCAACTACAGGCTCTACTTCCTTTGCACAAGCAGCAAATGAAATAGTAACCATAAGTAATGTTAACAATAATGCTAATGTTTTTTTCATAAATTTGTTCCCCCTTGTTTTTGAAGAGTTAGTCTTAAATTCCGACTAATACTCTTATAATAAAATAATTTTATCACTTGGCAGATATAAATCGACTTGATCGCCGTTATCATATCTGTAGTTCGATTCACTATTTACTACAAGTTCACCTAGTTCGCTCTCAACTATATATTGATAACCTTTTCCTAGGAAAGTACTAATTCCAACCTTACCAGTAATACTATTACTTCCACGACTAGCATTTTCACCGATTAAAATTTCATCTGGTCTAATTGCACCTTTAAGATCTTTTCTATTAAAATTTCTATCTGACTTAACAGAAAACTCTTTACCAGAAATTGTTCTATGTTTTTGATCCATTCCATCAACACTAAGTGTACTAAGGTCTATAAAGTTCTCATAACCCACAAAGTTTGCAACAAATTCAGTTTTAGGATTGTTATATATATTTTGCGGAGAATCAAGATGCTCTATAATACCTTTATTCATAACTGCAACTTCATCCGATATAGAGAAACATTCCTCTTGGTCATGAGTAACATAAACAGTGGTTATCTTAAGCTCTTGCTGAATTTTTCTTATGTTAACTCTCATCTTAACTCTTAGCTTTGCATCTAGATTACTTAGTGGTTCATCTAGTAAAAGCAGATCAGGCTTAATTACAAGAGCACGAGCAAGTGCTACCCTCTGCCTTTGTCCACCTGATAACTCCTTTGGGAAACGATTTGCATACTGGTCTAAATCTACAATTTCAAGTATGTCATTTACTTTCTTCTTTATAGTAGCCGGATCTTCTTTTCTCATTTTAAGACCAAAGGCAATATTATCCGAAACACTTAAATGAGGAAATAGTGCGTAGCTTTGAAATACAAAACCAAAGTTTCTTTTATGAATTGGTTTACTTGTGTAATCAATACCATTAAATAAGAACTTACCCGCTGTAGGATTTATAAAACCACCGATTACTCTAAGCGTAGTTGTTTTACCACAACCACTTGGCCCAAGTAACGAAGTCAGCTTTCCTTCTTCCACATCAAGATTAAAATCCTTAAGAATCTGAGTTTTTCCGTAACTCATGTGGACGTCTTTTAAACTAATTAGTGACATGCATAAACCTCCCTAAAAACTCTTATAGCTTTTATATTTTCTAATCTATTTTGCAAAGAAACTTAGTCCAAGCGTTCTTTCTATAATAAACATAAGTATTGCCGTCATAATCATAAGTACTACAGAAAGTGCTGAAACTGTTGGATCAAAATAATACTCAACATAACTCATCATCTGAATTGGAAGTGTACTGACTCCAGGGCCGCTTAAAAATATCGATATCGGTACATTATTAAAGGAGTTAATAAATGCAAGTATAAATGCCGCAATCATTCCAGAGGATATATTTGGAAGAATTACTATAAAGAAAGTTTTAAGTCCGCCTGCTCCAAGGCTAATCGCTGCCTCTTCTATAGAGTAATCAAAGTTTTCAAGACTTGATGATATAACTCGAATAATATAGGGCAGTATAACTATAGTATGTCCAATCAACAAACTTGGTATGATTGGAAATTGAAACTTAATAATAAGAAGTTTGAGTAGTGAAAAACCAAATACAATCCCAGGTACAATTACAGGTGATAAGAATATTCCTTGAATAATATTTTTACCTGCAAAAGAATATCTACTTAATGCATATGCTGCTGGTATACCAATTATAAGAGCTATAATTGTACCAACAACAGCAATCTGAATACTTATCATAAACGTTCTAACAAACATATCTACTTCAAATATATTTTGTAGCCACTTCATAGAAAAACCAGTTGGTGGGAACTTAAGATAATTATCTTCTCCAAAAGCCGTTGCACTTATAATCACAAGCGGAGCTAAAAGAAATATATATACCATTACAGAAAATGTTGTTAGCAGTTTATTTTTATAAACCATGAGTCACCTCTTTATTGTATTAACAAAGTAAATTTAAATTAACGATCAGCTATAAATTTATCCTCTAGACTTATTGATCTTTGATGATAATGTATTTATAACTATACTAACGACAATTGTAGTAACAATCATAATCGTTGCAACAACCGCTGCTGTATTCCAATCAAATAGAGTCATTGCACTCTGATATATTAGTGTTGATAAAACTTTCGCCTTACTTCCACCGAGTAGCTGGGGAGTTGTATAAGCTGTTATACTTCCTGTAAACACTAGTATGCTTCCTACAATTAACCCTGGAACACTTAGGGGGAATATAACTTTCATAAACGCTTGAAATCTACTTGCTCCAAGACTCTCTGCAGCTTCTGTAAGATCTCCTTCTATATTCTCCATAACACCAACGAGTGACATAATCATAAGTGGTAAGAATAGATATAATAAACCAGTTACAATTGAAAACTCATTATAAAGAAGACTAAGTGGCTTATCTATAATGTGAATTTTAAGTAATGCAGTGTTTATAATACCCTTTCTACCTAGAATAACCATCCAAGAAAACGAACGCACAACTGCACTCGTAAGTAGTGGAAATACAGCAAACATGATATATAATCCTCTTACCTTTTTATTTGTGCGTGAAATGTAATACGAAGTAGGAAAACCAAGTATCACTGCTAAAAATGTTGTAATAACTCCAAGTTTTAATGTCCTCAAATAAATTTCTACATAATATTCATCTTGAAAGAATGAAATATATCTACTGAAACTTATGTTTCCATCTACAAAGAAAGTATCGCCAATCGTTGCAAACAAAGGAATGATTAGAAATACTACTAGAAGTAATATCCCTGGCATTAAAAATAAATAAATCCATTTCTTATTCATATTCACCAACCTCTTATATTAATAAATTATACTCTTCCAGTAGATTCACGAACTACTAATTTCGGAAATAACGAAACACTTTCACAGTATGAATGATTATCTGAAATTTGTTTAAGTATTGACTCCATTGCAAGCTCACTCATACGCTTTAGTGGATATGCAACAGTTGTAAGTTTTGGAGTAAGTGATGATGCAAGTTCTATATCATCAAAACCTACTATAGATATATCTCTTGGAATTTTTTTGCCCTTAAAATTAAGATAATTAACAGCTCCTATTGCCATAAGATCATTTGCTGCAACTATAGCAGTTATTTCACTACTTTTTTCAGTTAAGCGCTTTATTGCTTCATAACCTGATTTCATACTAAAGTCTCCATAATCTACATATGCCTCTTGATAAGTTACACCACTATCTTCAAGCGCTCGTCTGTATCCATCTTGCCTATTTACAGATATCTCAGTATACTGATTTCCACCTATAAAGGCTATATTCTTATGACCATATTCAAGCAAGTGTTTTGTTGCTATAAAACCAGCTTGATTATTATTGACCGCTACAGAGTCAACCTCTATGGTCTTAAACTCTCTATCTAGAACAACGAGTGGTATCTTAGAGTTTTTTGCCTTTTCAATAACATCACCAAGCCTAAATGAAGATGCATAAATGACTCCATCAACACGTGTATCTATAAGACTCATAAGAAAAGCTCCACCATCATTTTTAAGTCCGCTTACATTTATAAGAAGAATGTTGTACTTAAGCTCATTAGCAATCTTACTAATCTCTGTAGTCATCTTCGCAAAGAATGGATTCTCAATATCGGGTGTTATAAGTGCAATAGTTCTAGTTTTTTTAGTGCTATCTTTACGCTCAAGAGGCTTATAATCTAGTTGAGTAATAGCAATTCGCACTCTATTTTTCATCTCATCACTGACATATCCAGTTCCATTTATTACTCTTGAGACAGTTGCAGTTGAAGTTTTTGCCATATTTGCAACTTCTTTTAAACTACTCATATATTCACTCCTATCCTCTATGTAACGACTTACACACCATTCATGTAATTCGTTACATATATAATAACACAGCTTTTCTTTAACGACAATATATAAGTTAATTTATATACAAAAAAACAATCCTAGGCAATTAAGACATATTTACAATTTAAGTGTAATGCTAGAAGGATGATGTTCACCTTGCTATTTTTTTGCAAAAAAAATAACTACATGGCAATAATACCATGTAGTTTAATTAACTATTCAATTAAAGAAATTTCCTAAGTGCTTCACATTTAGTTTATTACTTAAGTGCTGCAATGACCGATAGTTCTACTAATATATTTTCTCTAGCCATCTTAGCTTCAACACATGCACGTGCTGGTTCAAATCCTTCCTCAGCCCAATTATCCCAAACTTCATTCATATCTGCAAATAATGCTATGTCTTTTAAGTAGATAGTTACAGATAATATGTGCTCTTTATCAGAACCGTGTTTATTAAGTAGTTCTTCAACTTTTTCAAGACAAACTTTTGTTTGCTCTTTTACATCTTTGTCATCATCAGCGCAAGTTTGTCCACATAAGTAAATCGTATTATTATGCTCTACTACTCTGCTCATTCTTCCTGTTCCTTCAAATCTTTTAACTTCCATATTAGTTAAATCTCCATTCTTTTATTTATAGTCGTTGTCATTATACTAATTTCCACCTTGTTTCTAAGCTAATAGTAAGTATAAGAACAACTAATTTGCTAAGTTTTTCTTAAAGCTGTTCTGCCCTGTGGTCCATATATTCTATACCTTTTAATTTACACATTTCAATAATTTCATCCATAAGTTGTTCATGGTTTTCTAAGTGAATTAGCTTGTAAGTTGAAGTTAAATTTTTAAACTCACTTCCTACAAGTATTTCTACACCATAGTAAGATGTGTTGTATCTTGAGTGCTTATTGTAAACTCGTCCAATACTTATAGCATTTACTTTATCCCATTCAAACGTTTTTTTGCTAACACGTTTAAAACTTGATATGACAAGTGCTTTATCATCTATCTTTGTATAGTATCCGGATATTGGCGAAAGTGTAAATGCAGTTATTAGAAATATACCTGCAAACAAGGCTACATAAAATAGTATGTTATAAGAAAAACTTCCTACTATAAATCCAACTATTAAAAACAAAAGTACAAATGATATAATTGCAGCCTGCAACACACCCATATAAACTGATTTCTTTGTGCTATGATAATATTTTGTCTGCATAGATGCTCCTAATTATAAATGTTTTTTCTAATTTAAAATCTTGATTTCCATTTGTTAAAAAATATTAATTTATACCTATAATGTAACTTGTAAACCAAACTTCTCCACTTCCAAGCATAGCACCTCGCCAGCTAGTAAAAATTTCCTTATAGTTACTCTCAGATACAACTCTTTTAACTTCATCATTGATTATCTTATCATAGTTTTCTATAAATTGTTCCTTATTATACACTTTTATATACTTTTCATTTTCCTCATACATGATTGGGTACATAACTAGATTTGCCATAGCCTCTTTATCTTCTAATTCAATAAATTTCTTTATTTTGAAGTAAGCAACTAATATTTCTTCATCAGTATATCCACTATTAGTATAAGAAATTTCATTTGCTTTTAAATCTAAAACTTTTTTATCAACATCATATTCTTTTGAAATCGCATCATTGATTATAGAATTATCTTTTATAGTATGATCATTTTTTACAAAGTCAGCCTCATCTGCAATTTTTATAAGAGAATTTTCATTCCAAATATATATTTCATCAAGTAAACCAAATGTCATGCTAACATATGTTTTATCATAAAAGTTTAATAGCTTAAGGTCATTTGAAATAAATTCACCATCTGACTTTATAGTCGCAATTTCATAACCATTATCTGTTTTCAAAAATACAACAGTTATTCCTGCATAATTACCGCTACCTGCATGTTTATATATAACTATTAGATCATCTGATTTATCATTATTTATATCTGATAAATATATACCACTGCCATTTGTATCCTTCCATATATAAGTGTCTATAAATTCATCATATGTATATATTTTTTCATCATCGAAAACTTTATTTGACTCAAAAATAGGCTTAAGTATTTTTTGGAAATTTTCTTTATTTGCCTCACTATACTCTATGTATTCTAAGTTTTCAGCGTCTAATTTAAATTGTATAAAACTTTCTATATTGCTTAGATCAAAATTATTTTCACTTTTAGAGTCATCCGCCTTATTTACATCAGTAGAATTTAATAGATCTGAAGAAATTTCAACCTTTTCTATAATTATACTTTCACCGCTTTTATTTGTACTAGCTTTAGTCTTATCCTCTGTGCTACATCCTACAATACTAACTAACACTAAACTTGTTACTATTACTAACTTTACTATTTGATTTTTTTTCATACAACACCTCTTATATTTATAGTTATGTAAATTATCTTTTTATAATACTACAATAGCGCTTAGCTTACCCACTCCTATATTATAAGAATACACTATAAATCTAAAGTTACGGTTACATTTAAATTACATATGGGTATATAAAATCAAATGCGTTTGCCAAATCTACACTTAAAAATAGAGTGCAGTATAATTTTGGGGTATAATTTAATTAATACGCATATGATAATACGGGAGGTGAGTACATGAGTGAGATAAAAAAACTTGATCAGAGCTGTATAGATTGTAAACTACTTTGGGATACATTAAATGAAAAGTACGAAATACAAGAACAGCTTAAGTGCGCTCTTGAAATAACATCACTTGGCCTTTGGGAATGGATTCTTGCTGATAATTCATTAGTTTTATCAGATGAAATTTATGATATAGCAGGATTTACAAAAGAAGATTTCGATGGAACTATGGACTTTATAATAGAAAACATTATTCATCCTGATTCAAAACAAGAATTTACTGAGTCACTACTTAAAGCTTCTGTAGAAGGAGTTATACCAAATAAAGCATATAGAATATCACATCCGAAAAAATCCATTTGTTTAATACAACTATACAGTAAACTTATACTTGATAGTAGTGGTAATCCTCTAAAAGTTATAGGTACTCTAATGGATATTTCTGATAAAAGTGATTCGAGTTCTACTATACTTAAATCACTCACTTTTTTGGAAACACTAATTGAAACACTTCCAAATCCTATATTTTATAAAGATATAGATGAAGTATACATGTATTGCAATTTATCATTTGCTAACTTAGTTGGAAAGTCAAAATCAGAAATCATAGGTCACACAGTACATGATATTGCTGATGTGAAACTTGCCGAGATATATCATTGTGCGGATTTCAAGCTTATAGAAGAAGGTGGTGATCTTAGAGATATTCGTATAATTAATGATATTGAAAAGTATATAGATATTGGCTTTAAAGCTTCTCCTACAACAACTTCAAAAAAACCTATTAAATCTACGCTTATGCTTCCACTCTATTTTGAAAATAAACTCAAATGGATTCTGTCATTTGATAGCACTAAGAATAATATATTTACTAAAGCTGATATATTGGTTGCTAAATATATTTGCGAAGAACTACCTATTTTATATAGAGTTTTTAACATATATCAACAAAGTAAGAGACTAGCAAGATATGATGCACTCACTGGTTTTATGAATTTTGATAGCTTTGAGACAGCTTTGAATGAATCTATTGAAGTTTCATATAACCATCACGAAGATTTTAGGGTCCTTTTATTTGAACTCACAGAACTGTCTACTATTTGTAATCGCTTTGGACATGATATAGGCGACAACTACATTATTCGATTTTCTAAGATTTTGAAATCTCACTTTATTGATTCTTATATGATGTATCGAACAGGAGTTAATAAGTTTGCGGTTATATTTATAGATTCTGATAATGAAA
Source organism: Acidaminobacteraceae bacterium (assembly GCA_049647005.1). Classification (GTDB taxonomy): domain Bacteria; phylum Bacillota; class Clostridia; order Peptostreptococcales; family Acidaminobacteraceae; genus JBARWW01. The sequence goes on from JBARWW010000105.1 coordinate 11,972, forward strand.
GTCTCCTAGATCAAATAGAATCTATAAAACTTGAGTTTGAGCTTACAAATTCAAATAGCCATCTTGATTATATTAGTCCTGACTTTAAATATGATATATCAATATATACTAATGATGATAATGATAATTTGTTAGAACTGTCTGATATAAAATTAGATGTTGATTAAAGACTTATAAAAAGGACTTTACTATTTTAAGCTTAGTTTCATAGCAAATCAATATAAAAAAGCTCTAGAATATTTTGAAAATCAATCTAGAGCTTTTAACTTTATATTAACTTTTACTAATTCTATTTCCCTTCAACTTCATATGAAACGTTTTCATATCTTAAATAAGTTATATAAACACCCATTTTAAAGTATGTTCTAAGTACTCCACCTATAAACCATCCTAAAAAAACAGCTCCTAGTGGTCCAAATATGGTTACAGCATACTGTGTAACCATAACTAATGATAGAATTAATATAAACATCGCTTTATGGTGAGCCTTTGCAAATCTAAAACTCTTGCCAATTGCACTACTAACACCTAGACCGTCGTTTACAATTGCTATCGTCCACGTTGCAAAATACATATCTATAATTACTGAAAGTAGTATTAAAGCCCACCCACCAGTTAATGTTCCAATCAAAACGACATATATAAGATATAATATAATAATTATTGGAGATAATATGACCACTAAAAAATGAATTAATAATTTACCACTAATAACTTTACCTATATATGACTTTATGACATCGGTAAAATCTGCTTTAACTGGCTTTTGTCCACTAAGTGCTACTTTGTATAAGTTTATACTACCAACTTCGATAAGCGAGTATAAAACTATATATAAAACATATCCAGTAAGTATAAATAGAGCCGTGGGTCCAATTATACCTATTGCAACTTCTATAGGATTGGCACCTGCAATTCCTGCAAAACTACCGGCAGCTATAGATGTTATCACACCAACAACTATTACAATACCCACAACTATATTCATAGCAAGTTTTAAAAATATTGGAACAAATATACCTCTATATTCATTTGATACTAAAAAGGCTTTTCTAAGATCGTCCATTAAATTATTGAACCACATTATAAAACCTCCTTTACTAAATCAATTTTATCCGACTCTTCATTTTCTGAGTACATTACGAAAATTGATAAACTAAAAAATACATCAAATATCATCTTAATAAGTGATGATATTACTACTGCTATACTTATAACCGGTATAAGTATGAAAAATCCAAGTTTAATATATCCAAATACAACATCCATTGATTGATTAAATTTATCATTGAAAGAATTTATCATATCTGTAAAAACTTCATTAGAAAATCCAGCAGTATCAAAACCCTCACCACTCATTTGTGAAGTGTTCGAGTTAAAGTTTGAAATATTACTTCCACTTGAACTTCCACTTCCACCGCTACTTGCTATATTTGTAAATGAGTTTTTAATAATAATTAAAAAGCTCAGTGGCCAGAAGTTTATTTTTGCAAATCTAAAACTTTTCTTAAGTCCATCAACAACACTAGAATCATCCATAACTATCGAAACCTTCCACATAGCTGTGAAGATTGATACAATAATCGGTATAAATATAAAGCCTGCAAACATAGTTACAAAACCTATAATTACATATGGAAATAACATTAATACCCATGTTACTAGCATAAGTATATCTGCAAGTATAAATTTTCCAAAGTAAGCTTTTACACCACTTGAAAAGGAATCCGATTTAAGTCCCTTATTTTTTATACAATCCTTATACATATTGTATAAGCCTGCTTCAAAAGCGATTTTAATAAATATACTGACTATGAAAATTACAAAGAATAAACCTACAGTCGAAAATATTTTTGCAAAAATCATCTCCTTAGTAATCGTGTCTATAATTTTAAGTAATGTAACATAATTATATACAACAACACCAGTAACAATAACTAAACATGCTTTTAGCAAAATAAGAATAATTTGAGGTTTATATAGCCCTTTATTCTCCTTATTTATTGCAAAAGCAAGTTTAAAATACTCAAATAAAAATGCAATTTGTTTCATAATTACCTCCCTTAGTACATTCATCAACTATATTTTTGATGAATAATTTAATCCTAATATACTTTTTATACCCTAAAGTTATATAAAGAGTATTAAATTTACCATACAAATTAGTTAAACTTTCATAGTTTTACAATTTTATTAGTAGTTTCGACCGTATAAAAGCATAAAAAAACCGCATGCAACATAATTTTTTTCATGATACAGACGGTTTACTTTTATTAATTTACCACTATAATGGGGATCTATAGCCAATCTTCAGATATACTAATACAATCTCTACCATTCACTTTTGATTCATATAAAAGTGCATCTGTTTTAGCATATACATCAACTTCATTTATAGGATTCTTAGCTACATAAGCACCTATTGAAATTGAGGTGTCAACATTTAAGTCTTTTTTTGCTTTAACTTTAAATTCATTATTTAGATTTTCAAACTTTTCGATAAGTCTATCTTTAAATTCCATATTTATTCTTCCAGTAACAGCGAATTCATCTCCACCAAGTCTAAACACCTTATCTTCACCTCTAAAGTTAGACTTTAGCCACTCACTTGTAAGCTTAAGAATATCATCACCCACACTATGTCCATAAGTATCATTGACTTCTTTAAATTTATCTACATCAAGCATAAGTACAAAAAATGGTTTTTGCTCATCTATAATCTGCTTTAAACTCGAATTCCAAGATGCTCTGTTTAAAACTTCAGTAAGTGGATCTAGTTCAATTAAATCAATCATCTTTTCACGAGTTAAAACTATATTAACTAAAACTTCATTTACTATCATAAATGACTTAACAAAACTTAAAAGATAATCGTCCATCTTATCATTTGGATATATCATAATAATTCTTTTTACAAAAGCCTTACTATCTACAAGCATATCAGAAGATGAAACAGGATGAATAACAACTGTGTAATCAGCTATCAAATCATATAAAACTAGCAATTCTGCTTTATTTGAAATCTTCTTCATATTACTCATAATAGATTTATAAATATAATCTTCTTCATTTAAATTTGTTATAACACGTTCTTTGTAAAACATCATAGAGTATAAGCAACCAGTACATCCAATAATAATATCATTTAGTTTATCAAGATCAATCGTTTTATCAAAATGAACAAATTTAACAAGTTCAAAACTTTGGTCTTTCTCAGCAATTTGACGTTTTAGTAATCTGTTTTCAGTTAAAATATCCTCTTTTAGTAATTCAGACGTACGCTGATATTTTTCAAATTCATTCATAATCTTCTTCCCCCATAATTAATGCTAATTTATTAGAACAATAAATCTATTTCTTTTTATCAAGTTTTGCTTTACTAGCTTTATAATCTTTTGTAACCATATAAACACCTACAAGTTCTAAAACAATAGCAATTGCATGTCCATTTACAATAATAAATGTTGGTAATTCTAGAGTTCTTGTTAGTAGGGTCATAAGAGAATATATTACAAGTCCTGTTACAAGTATTGCGGCACCATTTGTTACTTTAATTCATTTTCTTCTACTACTCATATCAAAATCCCCCTTAAAGTTATATTCTAATATATTC
>JBARWW010000106.1:0-1897 GCA_049647005.1 Acidaminobacteraceae bacterium
CAGAACTTGAAGATAGAATGCTAAAGAGAATTAATGAACTTGGTATAGGACCACAAGGTCTTGGAGGTAGTACTACTGCACTAGGAATAAATATTGATGTTTATCCAACGCACATAGCGGGACTTCCGGTAGTTGTTAATATTAACTGTCACGCAGCCAGACATGTAGAGCGAATTTTATAAGGAGGACTAGAGATGGAAAAAAGAATAAGCACACCTCTAGATAATGAGATTATAAAAGAACTTAAATCTGGTGATAAGGTGTTACTGAGTGGAGTTATATATACTGGTAGAGATGCAGCTCATCAAAAGTTGATTGACTGTTTAAAAAATAAGGAAAAACTTCCATTTGATGTGGATGGACAAGTCATATACTACGTAGGCCCAGCACCTAATAAACCTGGCGAGATTATTGGATCTGCAGGACCAACTACAAGTTATAGAATGGATGATTTAACAGTTCCACTTCTTGAACTTGGACTCAAAGGTATGATTGGTAAAGGTAAACGTAATGAAGAAGTTATAGCAAGTATGAAAAGCGAAAAGGCAGTTTATTTCGCTGCTATTGGTGGCGCTGGTGCTCTTATAGCAAACTGTGTAATAAGTAGTGAGGTTATAGCATACGAGGAACTTGGACCAGAAGCGATACGTAGACTAGAAGTTAAAGACTTACCACTTTATGTAGTAATAGATTCAGATGGAAACAATCTTTATGAAACAGAAAGAAAAAAATATCAAAAATAATTTTTAGAATACAAAATTAAGAAGTGTCTAAAAATTTAGATTAGCCTAGATGTTTATGGGGATAAAATGACCTTTTGTTCTTTTAATAAATATTGCGCGGTTTTACAAGTGTTTTCCAATTATCATCTGGAAATTGCTTTGAAACTGCGCATTTTTTATATAATAATAAGTTTGCTTTTTTACCCGGGAAGTTAAAGCTTGCTTGTTAGAGTTAAAATATGACAGCTTAAAAAAAGGAGAGTGTACATACAATGAAATTTGCTTTTGAATCATGGATGATGAATCCCTTTATATTAATGTTTGTAACTATGTTTGTGGGCCTATTATTTGGAAAAATAAAGTTTGGTAAGTTTAACTTTGGTATTTCAGGTACTCTGTTTTCAGGTCTTTTATTTGGATGGTTAATAATGGGATACGCTAATAATTTTGGCGATACATCAAAGTATTATAAAACTGCACAAGGACTTATATCTGCGTCTGTTATAGACAAAGGATTCTTTATTATGTTTTTAGTATTATTTGTTGCAGCAGTAGGGCTTCTTGCGGCAAAAGATATCGGTAGTGTTTTAAAAAGATATGGTACTAAGTTTGTAATCCTTGGAATTCTTATAACGTTTGTTGGTGCAGGTACTACATATGTTATGACTCTTGCTAGTGCAAGCTCAAACCCATATGAAGTTTCAGGTGTTTACACTGGAGCATTAACGAGTTCGCCAGGACTTGCTGCTGCTATTGAAACAGCTAAGGGACATGCTACTGTAAGATCTAAAGAATATGAAACAGCAACAATGAAAGAAAAACAGAAGGTTTTAAATTTAATAGATAGCACAGGTCAACTTAAAGCTGAAGATATGCCTACTTTAACTGATGAACAAAAAGCTCAGTTTATTACTAACGCAGAAGCTAGTGTTGGAGTTGGGCATGCTATAGGATACCCATTTGGTGTTTTAATAGTAATACTTGCAGTAAACTTTTTCCCTAAGATTTTTAGAATTGATGTTGAAAAAGAGCATGAGATGTTTAGAAAAGAACTTGAAGAATCAAAGAAGGGTGCTAAAGGAAAAGAAATTGAAGAACTTGACTTTGATTTAATTGCATTCTCTTTCGCTTGTTTCTTTGGATATACACTTGGAACTATAAAAATAGACTTATCC
>JBARWW010000107.1:0-3354 GCA_049647005.1 Acidaminobacteraceae bacterium
TCAAAGTAAATTCTACCAACTACAAGTGAATCTTCAAATTTATTTTCAGCATCTAATAAAAGATAATCTTTTCTTGTAATAATATCTTTTAGAACTTTATTATTTCTAGTTTTAACTATTTCAAAAATAGAATATAAACTTTCACTTATACCATTTAAATAATCATAGCCTGATTCTTCAGTCTTTATATATTTATCTATACTAGTTGCTATACTCTTTTTATATAAATCAACAGCTTTAAGGCCATTATTTACAAAGTCATGAATTAACCAAGACGTAAATCCATTTGCCACATCGTCATCATGCTCAAGTAAAAATTTATTTTTAGCAGCTTCAACGAAATCTTTATTTTTCTTTTCAAGAACTGAAAAAAGCACTTTTTCTTTTATGTCTTCTAACACTTGTATATCTAACATTCGCTCACCTCTATACCTTACGTAACCAATTGATATCTATCGTCTCTTCCATTTTACCGTTGAGTCTACAACTTCGTTATATATATGCTCACTATCACATAGGTGTGTTAGATGCGCCTTTATAACCGATATATTCAAGTAATATTGTGGAAGTATTTCCTTTATATCATAGTTTTCTATCACCGCTTTGTGTATATCCTCTGCAGACGAAAACTCATCTAGGCAGGCATATATAGCATCATTTACACCTTTTAGGGACGCAATGTTATAATCTATGATTTCACTTATATCATTATAAATACCCCCATGTGATAATACATATACTTTCGCCTCATAACTTTTTAACTTTTCAAGGGTTTTAATCGTCTCTTTATAATTAAATAGAAATAGTAGCTTATGTTTATCTATTATTTCCTTTGGAAAAATCGAATCACCAAGATAAAAAACGTTATCATCTGTTTTTAAACCAATCATACCAAGAGAATGTCCAGGTAAATCTATAATTTCAAATTCTACTCCATGTATGTCAACCTTACCTTCACTCAAAACCCTATTTACTAGTGAATTTTTAGCTTTCAAAAATTTATTATGTAATTCAATTTGAGGAAATGCACCATAAAGATAACTTGGTTCCAGTATTGGATTTTCAATAAGTACCTTCTCAATACTTGATGACATAGTAATAACATCACTTTTTTCTTGCAAAAAATTATTGCCACCACAATGATCCGCATGTGAATGTGTATTAAAAATATACCTAAGCGTCCATGAATTTTCATCTATAATTCTAAGTATTTTTTTTAGCAGTTGAATCATCTATACCTGAGTCTATTATCATAACAGATTTATCTTCAAAAAGGTAAAGACCTATTAAAGATGGGTTACTAAAATAATAACTTTTTCCTTTTATATTTTTAAGTTCCATATTTTTCACCTCAATTAGAATACACTAAATTATATCATAATTTAATCATATAAAAGCGGATATCTTATTTTAAAAGATATCCGCTTGTCAATAATTACTTATATGTTTTTATTAGCAGTTGCTAACATTAGTTTGATTCTATTTATCTGATTTACTTCGCTTGCTCCTGGATCAAAATCAATTGGAGCAATATTGGCAAGTGGAAAATGTTTTTTTAGCTCTTTTATGACACCCTTACCAGTTATATGATTAGGAAGGCATGCAAACGGTTGTAAACACGCTATGTTATTTACGCCAGATTCTAAAAGTTCTATAATTTCTGCTGTCAAAAACCACCCTTCGCCTGTTTGATGTCCAAGCGAAACTACTTTTGCAGCTCCTTTAGCAAGTGTTTGAATTGGCTTAGGCGCTTCAAATCTAACTGATTTCTCAAGAGCTTTTTTCATTTCTTTTCTATAAAACTCAATATATCCAATTACCATATCTCCACCAAGTTTTTTTATAAATGAAGTTGATAACATTTCATGTCTAATAGTTGCATTATATCCACCGTATAAAAAGAAATCAGCAAGATCTGGAACCACAACTTCTGCGCCCTCATTCTCAAGATGTTCTATTATATGGTTGTTTGCTCTTGGATGATACTTAACCAGTATCTCGCCTACTATACCAACCTTTGGCTTTACAACATCAATCGTCTCTAGAACATCAAATGCCTTTATTATTTCTCTAATATTGCTTACAAACTCTCTATATGAAGCTCTTGCTATAGAATTTTTACACATAGTATTGTACTTTTCAAAGAGTTCATTTGCAGATCCTTTCACTTTCTCATACGGTCTAACTTTGTAAAGCACTTTCATAAGTAGATCTCCATATATAACTGCCATAGACAGCTTTTTCATAATAGACATATCTATCTTAAATCCAGAGTTTTTCTCAAGACCACCAGCATTTAAAGATATAACAGGTATATCACCTAAATTAGAGTCATTAAGAGCCTTTCTAATAAAACCAATATAATTAGTTGCTCTGCATCCACCACCCGTTTGAGACATAAGTACTGAGGTATTATTTAGGTCATACTTCCCAGACTTTAGCGCCGAAATTAGCTGACCCACGACCATAATAGATGGATAACAAGCATCATTATTTACCACTCTAAGACCTTCGTTTATATGCTCGGTAGTTGTTTCATCTAGTAGTTCAAAGTTAAAACCGCTACTTATAAATGCTTCTTTTAAAATATCGAAATGTATTGGTGACATCTGTGGACAAAGTATAGTGTGAGTTTTCTTCATATCTTTAGTAAATTCTACAGTTTTACTTACATAGTTACTTCGAATATTACTAGTTAAATTTTTTTTAGAATTCATAACTGCTATAAGAGATCTAATTCTAATTCTAGATGCCCCTAGATTATTTATTTCATCTATTTTTAGTAGCGTTATACTCTTATTGCTCACCTTTAAAAGATCGTTAACTTGATCACTTGTCACAGCATCAAGTCCGCATCCAAATGAGTTAAGTTGAACCATTTCAAGCCTATCATTAGTTGCGACATAACTAGCCGCGTCATATAACCTTGAATGATAAGTCCACTGATCCACCACTCGCAGTGGACGCTTTACAACCTTTAGATGATTTACGCTGTCCTCACTAAGGACAGCTATATTATATCCACAAATCATAGAAGGTATGCCATGATTAATTTCAGGATCTATATGATATGGTCGTCCCGAAAGAACTATGGCCTCCATATCATTATCCTCTATATATTTTACTACCTCTTCGCCTTTATTTTGAACATCTTTTTTATAATTTTCAAGTTCCTTGTATCCACTTTCTATAGCATCGTATATCTCTTTTTTAGTATGACCATATTGTTTAAAATGTCTATAAAAGACTTTTTTCATATTTTCTTTGTTATCTAAGGGTAAAAATGGATTTATAAATTCAATACTTTCATCATCAATTGTTTCCATATTACATCTTAAAGTTTCAGGGTAAGAT
>JBARWW010000108.1:0-15230 GCA_049647005.1 Acidaminobacteraceae bacterium
GTGTTACATGCTTTGCAGATATGTACGAGCCAAGTGACGTATTAATTGATATGGTTACGGAAGCAAAGATAAGAGCAAACATTTCTGGCCCAAGAATAGGACAGGAAAACGACTTAGATAATACAAACTATATAAATCATATAAAAAAATATAATGATTCAAATGATGGATTATTAAAAGAATATACTATAATTCATTCGGTATATACATATTCTGAGGAAAAGATAAAAAATAGAATTGCAGTAGCAAAAGAAGCTGGTACAGGTATTCAAATTCATATATCAGAAGCTACTTTTGAAACTGACTTGATGAATGAAAAGTATGGAAAAACAACAGTAGAAGTTTTAAATGAGTGGGGTTTGTTTGATGTTCCAACTCTTGCTGCACACTGCGTACATTTATCTGACAATGATATTAAAATATTAAAAGAAAAAAGTGTAAATGTAGCTCATTGTCCAAGTAGTAATCTAAAGCTTGCTAGCGGTATTGCAAATATACCTAGATTATTAAAAGAAGGTATCAATGTATGTATCGGTACTGATGGAGTATCAAGTAATAGTAACTTAAACATGATAGAAGAGATGCATATAACATCTCTAATCCATAAGGGTCACTTCATGGATCCGCTTGTATTAAACGCAAAAGAAGTAATACAAATGGCAACGATAAATGGAGCACGTGCTCTTGGATTTGGTGATCTTGCTGGTTCTCTTGAAGTAGGGAAAAAAGCCGATTTAATAATAATTGATACAGATAAAGCACACCTTACTCCATTAACAGATGTACTCTCAGCTATTGTTTATAGTATGCAAGCGAGTGATGTTGATACTGTTATGGTAAATGGAACTATATTAATGGAAGGAAGAAAACTTCTACATATGGATGAAGAGAAGATTAAAAGAGAAGTAAATGCTAGAGCAAAGAAAATTTTAACTGAAAAATAAATAACTTAAAAGTAGGAGGAATAAATATGTCATCAGAAGAATTGCTACCAGGAATACGTGTTAGAAAAGGTGATATTACACCAAGAGTCTTAGTTTGTGGAGATCCAGCAAGAGCAGAAAAAATTGCAAATATGTTAGAGAATACAGTCGAAATTGCAAAAGGAAGAGAATACTGGACTTACCGCGGCGATTACAAGGGAACAACTATAACGGTTTCTTCTCATGGTGTTGGTGCTAGTGGAGCAATGCTATCATTTATAAGTCTTATAAAGGGTGGAGCTGAGCTAATTATTAGAATGGGAACTTGTGGTGGACTTAAAAAGGAAGTTAAAGCTGGATCGCTTGTCATTGCAACTGCAGCAGCAAAAGAAGATGGTGTATCAAATATATATGTTCCAGTCTCATTCCCAGCGGTTGCGGATATAGATGTAACAAATGCACTTATAAAAGCAGCAGCGGAAAATGAAATGGATGTATTTAAAGGAATAGTAGTAACTCAAGGTGCCTTTTACTCGGGCGTTATGCCAACAAACACTGAGCTCTTAGCTGAGTCTGGCGCAATCGCTCTTGAAATGGAATTATCAGCCCTATATACAGCAGCGAGTATACACAGGGTAAAAGCAGGAGCAATTTTATCTGTTGATGGAAATGCATTAGCAGTTCTTGATTCAGCAGAAGACCATGATCCAGATCCAGAAATGCTTAAAAATACTGTGGAAAAAGGAATAAAAATTGCACTCGACGCATTAGTTGATGTAAAGCTTTAAGAAGAGCAAAAATTTTTGGAGGTTAAATAATGTTAGAAATAAATTTAAAACAAGATTTACTTAGAGTTTCAAAAGAAATGCATACTTTAGGGCTTGTTGCTTCGACAAGTGGAAATGTAAGTGTATATAATAAGGAACTAGGCATAATGATTATAACACCATCTAGTGTCTCATATGTTGAAATGGAGATTGAAGATTTAGTGGTATTAAAATTAGATGGAGAGATTGTAAGTGGAGATAGAAAACCATCATCTGAATGGAAGATGCATGCCAAAATATATATGGAAAGAAGCGAAGTAGGATCTGTGGTGCATACACATTCACCATATGCTACTGGATTTGCAGTTTGCCATATAGAGATACCGGTAATACTTATAGAGATGATTCCCTTCATTGGTGGAAGTGCCCTTGTTGCTGACTTTGCAATGCCAGGATCAGAAGAACTCGGTATGGAGGTCTTAAAAGTTCTTAAAGAAAGAAGTGCATGTTTACTTAGTAATCATGGTGCTTTATCAATAGGTAAAGATGCAGCGAGTGCACTAAATGCATCTATTTACCTTGAAGACGCTGCAAAAATATATCATATAGCAAAAACTGTTGGACAAGTAAAAGTTTTGCCTGATGAAATAATAGCAAAAATGAAGGCTTAGTATATTAATAAACAAATTATGCTTGAAATATATCAAATAAATTTTGTATAGGAGGGGGAAGACGATTGATAAGAGAAGATAAGAATCTTGCCTTTATGCTTACGTATGAGAATGTTGCGTGGTATGAAAGTGGACAAGTAAAAATATTAGATAGAAGAATTTATCCAACTGAAATTAAGTTTGTAACATGTAATAGTCACCATGAGGTTGCTCAGGCAATAGCTGACATGGTTACCCAGAGTGCAGGGCCTTACACTGCGGCAAGTATGGGTATGGCGCTTGCTGCTTTTGAGTGTAAGAACTTAGCGCAGCAAGAACAATTAAATTATCTAAAGGACGCAGCATATAGACTATCGCATGCAAGACCAACAACTGCAAATAGAATGATACAGATAACATCAGCTTGTCTAGGTGTTGCAGAGAGTGCTTTAAAAGAAGGAAAGGCAGTAGATCATGAGATTTTTCTACATACAATTGAATCTATGAATAGAAGATATAAGAAAATAGGAGAAGTTGCGACTTATCTTGTTGATATGTTCCCAAAAGATGGAAACATTATGACGCAGTGTTTTGGAGAAACTATTGTAGGTATGATGCTAAGGGAAGCGAAAGAGAGAAATAATAACATCAAATTATTCTGTCCTGAAACTAGACCATATCTTCAAGGGGCTCGTTTAACAGCAAGTGTTGCTTATGACCAAGGCTTTGACGTTACGGTTATAACTGATAATATGCCAGCACATACTATGAAAGCTAAAAACATTGATTTATTTACATCTGCGGCTGATTCTATCTGTTTAGATGGTCACGTAGTAAATAAGATTGGAACTATGCAAATTGCTATAGTAGCAAAGTACTTTGGTGTTCCATACTTTGTAACAGGAATTCCTGATAAAGATTATGATGTTATTGATAAAGTAAAGATTGAAGAACGTGATCCAAATGAAGTTCTAGAATGCCGAGGTATCAAAAATACTTTAGAAGGAGTAAAAGGATACTATCCATCGTTTGATATAACTCCACCTCATTTAGTAAGTGGTGTTGTTACTGATAAAGGTATATACAGCCCTTACGATTTAAAGAGATACTACGAAACAAAAGTAGATCGTTACTGGTAAAAGTATGGTGACTAAAAAGTGTCTAGATTTACTAAATATTTTAGGGTGAAAAAATAAGATGTGAAAGAATACATCAAAAAATTATTTTTCATAGATGTAAATATACAAATGGAAGTGATTTAGTATGACCAAATGGCATAAATATAGAGACTTAAAACCAAACATAAAATCTATTATAAAAAGTAAAGAAAATAGTCAAGAAATAGTTAATGATAGAAAGGTTAAAACTCATAATGAAAGGTTACTTTTTATCTTAAATAATGATGATAAAAATAAACTAAGTAGTGAAGAAATTCTTAATAGATATAAAGAATTTTCAACGCTACATAGATCACTTTGGATTCCAATTGATTTAGCATATGAAAATGAGATTGCTAGAGATTCTAGAGCTAGAGATGATTTTAATTTGGAACTCAAATTAATTTTAGTCGGAAAAATAAAAGACCTGATAGAACGATTGAGTGTAGTAGTCACTAGTGATGAAATTCTCTGGATGTATATCACTAGAATTGAAGAGGTTTTAAAAAATGATGAAATTGAGTGTAAGGCTAAAGTTTTAGATATTATTCTAAGTGATGTATACATAACTACTCCTGATAAAACACTAACTATAGAAAATGATCTAGATCACCAAAGTAATATGTGGTTAAAGTTAGCCATCATAAAAAAATGTGGTGGAGTAAGGACTGATAATCTAAAAGTAGTTGCTAGTGGCAGAACTGTTAAAGATATGATTTCACAATCTCAGAGCCGTTTTTACTTTGTTGAAAAGATTAAAAAATAAGTATGTATTATAAATAGGTGAGGCTATGAATATAAAAAAGACAAGCAATATGAAATTGATAACTGCTCTAAATGAGCCAGTACACATGCTTCATCATAATCTATATCCGGAGATTTTTAAGCCATTTAATACTAAGGAAATGCATGAGTATTTTTCTAATGTAGTTAGATTTGAAGGTCATCACTTTCTCATATGTGAAGATGGTGAAAGCGCTATAGGATATGTATGGTTTCAAGAAGTCTTTAGATTTGAAAGTGCATTTAGATACTCAGATCATAATGTATATATTAATCAAATCTCTGTAAATGAAGACCACCGTGGAAAAGGAGCTGGCAAATTACTCTTTGACGCTGTGTTAGAGTTTGCAAAGAATAATGATATAAAGAAAATTGGGCTCGATTACTGGGCAAAGAATGAAAGTGCAAAGGGGATATACGAAAAACTCGGATTTAATGTCGAGAAGGAAATTGCTTATCTTAATTTGTAGTAAAAATAGGAGAATGGCTATGGAAAAAATTAATAATCTAACAGAGGATTTAACAAGGAAAATATTAGAATTCTTATATAAAGATGAAGCAATGAATGTTATAACTATACATTACTTTGAAAATATAAAATCGGAGCTAGGTGAACTTTATATCTGCGAAATTGATAAACAAATAAAAACATTACTTCATATAAAAGATGATGGAAATTCTCACTTTACAACTATTTGTGTAGATGATGAGAAATATCTAGAGCAAATAGCAAGTAAAATTAAAGAAATAAACTATAAGGATCTACTATTAGCTGCTAAAGATACTGAAGTTGCAATTATATTGAAACACATGGGTAGAGCTGGTGAACTTTATCTGAATACATATTATGTATATGAATCAAAAGAATTATTTGATATAGAGAAATCGGAGTTTATACTTAAAAAAGCTAGGCAGTCTGACTTTGAAATAGTAGAAAAACTTTTGATTGATTTTTTTGAAGCTGATAGTGAGAGCTCAAAAGAAAGAATATCAGCAAATATAAAATTAGAAAAGATAAGACTTCTATATAAAGGTGACACAGTAATTGGATTTGGAAGTTTCTTTGGATATAGCAAGAATTATATTGATATATCTTCTGTATATATATCTGAACCCTATAGAGGGCTCGGATATAGCAAGCTACTAATGAAATATATGATTAAAGAGTCGCTAGAAAAAGGCAAGATAGCTGTACTACAAGCCTCAAAGACTAATAAAAAGGCAAATAGAACTTATATAAATACTGGATTTAGAGAAATGTCAGACTATGCATTTCAGTTTGTCAACGAACTATAATTTTATAAATAGAAAACATAGAAATAATTTCGCAAAAAAAAGTAAGTTCTTATAAAATATATAAGAACTTACTTTTTTATTATTAATATTTATTTGTTTATAGAACTTCAATAGCTACTCAGCTAAAGAAGATTCGGTCAATTTATCATATATAACATCAGAGTATTTCATAAGTGATACATAAACTGGTTGATATCTAGCTAGATTAATTTTGCTACTTTCATAATAGATATTGCTAGTGTATACATTTCCAAACTCATCTTTAGACGATGTTATATAATCATAATTTGTTGGCCATCCAAATACAGAGGTAATTTTACCATTAGGATATTCCTCTAGTAACTTATCAAGTAAATATTTTGGTGTAACAGTAAGATCTTGCCCAAGATAGATAAGACTTATATCACCATCGGTTACAGAGTAATCCCCCTCGTATTCAATTCCAGGACCATCTTTATGTGGATCAATACTATTATCATATATAGGCCATTCTATTTCAAGCCATGCATCCCAGTTTACATTTGGATTCTCTTTTTTTAGCTTTTCTTTTTGTTCTGCGATAGTTACTACATACTCATCTGTTTTTTCTTTGCTGTATCCGTAATTTCCAGGTATCGAATAATCATATTTATTTTTGCCAAGTATTGCGACTGCTTCTTTTGTAGTAAGTGGTCTATATATTAAGACTCCGTCAATTGAAATACTATTTGCAACTCCAGGTATGTCAGTCATTCCCTTAATTTTTTGACTAGAAGGGAAGATACCTACCTTTGGTATAGAGGAATCGGTTTTAGTTATTGGAGGTGAATTTTTACTATCCAAAGTAACTTCGACCTCATCGCTAACAAGAATTACAAAATAATCTCTTGTATCATTATAATGCTGACCCATATTATTTAAACTATCAACAAATCTGTGATATTCGTAGCCGTCCTCAGAAACATCAGATGCCCAGAAGTATCCAGTTGGCCATCCAAGATCTTCTACTAATCCAGTTTCTAAACTATTAAAGAATGACTTCAATTCTTTTTCGGTTGGCAATCTAAGACCGACTGATTTAGCATAAGTATCAGCTGTTGCAGTAGTGTTTCCGTCATAGTCTTGCCAGTAGCTATCATATGCTAGATTTGATCCGTGATTATTATCATTCCAATCAAATTTACCCCACTTAATTTTCATCCATGAATCCCAATCAATATTTTTATAATTTGTCTTTAGCTCATTTATAGTATATTCATTATTATGTATTTCCATTGTTTCTAGGGAATCAAAGAAAATACCCGATAGTTCAGATTCGCTAAGTGGTCTATAAAATCTTTTTCCATCTAAATCTTTATAATTATGAACTCCGTTTATAGTTTTCATAATATTAGTTATTTTTGCTGATGAAGTTACACTTGTATCATTTATCATTAAATTTTCTAGTAGGTTAAGTTTGTTTGCAGTCATTTCTGTGATAGCACCTTTAGTTACTAGTATTTTAGCTAAAGTAATATCTTTATCTTTCATATTTGTCTTTAAAGTATCAAGCGAAATTTTAGCTAAATGATCTCTTAAAAATACATCAGAATTTAATGTAGTTTCTAAATTTACGTCTATCATATGAATTTCTTTTGATTTAGCAATTGCATCATTCCATGAAAAGTCCCCATTTTGGTCATCATATTCTAGTGCACGAAGTACAAATGTTATATATGATTTTGCGAGCATTTTGTCATTTGACCCAAATGTAGTATCACTTACACCTTTAGTAAGATCATTCTTGTAAAGATATCCAACATATGGAGAAGCCCACGAAGGTACATCCTTAAATGGATGAGAATAATTTTTTTCTAAAGCCTCGCTTTCCCCGCCAAGTAGTCTTACAAACATAATACCACCCTCTAGTCGAGTAGGTTCTCGTCCAAGTTCAAAACCATCTCCAGAACCTTTAAAGACATTAATCTGCTTAAGTGTTTCTGCTTCTTCAAGATAAGTATCTCCACTTGCAAATGCAAATGAAAAGAAGAAGAGTGCCATAAATAACACTAAAATTGTACTAAAGATACCTTTAAATTTCATAAAATCATCTCCTGAAAAGCAATAATCGCAAATCGACATTGATGGAAACGTTGATTTGCCTGTTAGTAATCATATCTTATATATACCCTGATTTTTAGATTATAAATAAGAAGATATAGCTAAAAATATTAGCAAGATATATTATTGTTTATTAGATATTGTAAATACGCAGTGCAATTTTTCCAAATGTAAGCCAATTATATAGTGCAATAAATGTGCAATAAATTTAGAAAATAAATCAATGGGTTTTATTGGGTTAGGGTAAAGTAAATGGTATAATAGTTTTAAAAAGTTAAAAGGGGTGTGCTATGTTTAAAATACTAAAATATAGTGATTTTAATGAAGAATTAGTTGAGCATCTTATAAAGTTTACATATAAAGAGTCAGCAGATGAAATATTTGAAGAATCGTATTTAAAATTAATTGATAAAGAAGATAGAGTTGGAAAAGAATTAATTTATAATAAATTTAAATTAGACTATTATGATTTTATAAATTTATTTATGTCTGAAAAGCAAAAATCACAATTTATAGCTGTTATAGAGGAAAAGGGGAAGTTTGTAAGTGGAGTAAGAGCTATAGAATTAAGTCAAGGAATTTGGTTAGAAGAGGCACTTGAAACTGCAGTAGAATTTAGAGAACATGGTCATGCTATGGAACTAGTTACTAGTTTAATAGAAGAATTAACTTTAAAAAAAGCAGAGCTAATAGTAGCGCGTGTAGCAAAGTCAAACATAGAATCTAGAAATTTTCATGAAAAAATGAACTTTATTGAAACATCTAAAGACGTAATTGATGAAAATGGTATTTTTTATTCGATGAGTGTTGAGTATGAGTATAAATTATAATAGGTTTATTTGTTTTGATACTGCACTTTCTTATGCTAAGATGTAGACGGTCTCTTATATTTACTTATTATTATATAAATTGTTTAGTAATTTCATAGTCAATTATAAAAAATTAGATAGATATATTATTTCAAATATTAAAACACGTAAATTATTGAGGAGTAAAAATAATGAAAAAAAGTTTAATTTTATTTATAGGTCTAATGTTAACATTTTTATTTGTAGCATGTGATGTTAAATCGGATGATAAACCTAGCGAAAGTAATTCTAGTTTAGAAAATACTTCTGATGAAGAAAAAATACAAGTCTTATCATATCAAACATACTTTACACAAGAGTGGTATGATATGTACTCGGAAAATGGAGGAGAAATTTGTAGATTTATTGATTACATTTTTGATGGCTATACTGATGTAGTAACTAAGCAAAATGGTGCTATGGTAAATCAATACTATGGTATGTGGATTTATAATAGTCAGACGAATAAGTTCAGAATCGGAACTTGATGAATTATGGCAGGCGTTCGAAGTTGTCTTATATTAGTCTTTTATAGCTCACTAAAATATTGATAGATTAATTAAAGTGTAGATTTTATTCTATGCTTTTTTTATATAGTAAATTCTAAATATATATATTTATTGTATAAGAATTTTATATAGTATGGAACTTAATCGTCTCTAAATGCGTCTAACTAATATATGGGCAATGAAAATTATATTTATCTAAATATACGAGGAGGATTATTATGAAGAAAATGATGGTTATATTTACTATAGTTGCACTTGTTTTATCATTTGCAGCTTGTTCTAAAGATGCACTAGCTACGGAAAAAGATGAAAATAATGATGATAGTCAATTGGTAGTTTATGGTGTCGCAGGTTTTATTACAGAGATTAACACAGATGCTAGTGGTGAAAACCTTGCTTCTATATTAGTTGAAGGTAAGCTTGATGAAAATGGTGCGGACTATGATAAAGGTTATGTTAGCATTGATGCTAATACACTTATCTACTTATCGAAACAAGCTACAGTTGAAGATTTAGAAGTTGGACAATATGTTCAAGTTTTCTATGAAGGTCCTGTTGCAGAGTCATATCCAGTACAAGGATATGGTCGTCAGATTAACGTTGTAGATGAGCCGGTGTTTATAGAAGATCCTACTGAAAAAGAATAAATCTTACACATGTCAAACAATAATATAAACTATAGATTCGCTTAGAATATGAATATATTCAAGTAATAAGATTTTTATTAGCATCTTGTCTTTATTAGACAAGATGCTTTTTAAAAATATCTTATCTATCCATGCCACTTCATATCCTCAAACATACCATCAACATATCTATCATACTGATCTTTAGTTTTACACTGCTCTACTTGATTCATAAAACTACCATCAGGACTCAAGTGTTTTGATGCGTATATCCAAAATTCTTTCATCCTGCTAATTAGGTATATATCTGCGGATGTATTTTCATTGGTGTATCTATATATACTATCGTGGAAAGCTTTCATTTTCTTTATTTTTATATCATTGGGAGTTATGACTGACTTTATTTCTGAGGCAAGGAAAGGGTTTCTAAGAGCACCTCTTCCAATCATAAAATTATCTATCATAGGAAATCTTTCCAATATATTTTTAAAATCACTATGATCATAGATATCACCATTATAAGTAATCTCGTGCTTTGAAATAGAGCGAAGTGCTTCAAAGCCATCTAGATCAACCACGCCTTCATACTTTTGAATTCCAATCCGTCCGTGTATAGTTAAGCCTTTAAGGGGGTAGTTATTAAGT
This sequence comes from Acidaminobacteraceae bacterium, assembly GCA_049647005.1. GTDB lineage: Bacteria > Bacillota > Clostridia > Peptostreptococcales > Acidaminobacteraceae > JBARWW01. Next base: position 10,284 of record JBARWW010000108.1, read on the forward strand.
ACATCTACTACCTTTATACCTTCACTAAGATTGCTATAGCCAAGTCGAAGTTTAACACTAAGTTTATAGTTGTCATCTTTGCAAACTTCACTTAAAAATTCATCTATCATTTGTGGATGTTCAAGTAGTCCAGAACCCTTTGTCTTCTTAGTTACTCTTGGAAAAGGACATCCTATGTTCCAGTTGATTTCTTTGTATCCCATCTTAGTTATAACAGAAGTGAAGTGTCTAAAGTCACTTGCACTGTTTCCTATAAGCTGTGGAATTAGGTCAATATTACTGTTATTATTTTTAGGTAGTATGTCGTTAAATACTTTAGACGCTGATTTTCGCATATGAGTAGTAGCGATAAAAGGAGCGTAGTAAGTATCGATGTGTCCAAAAATTTCATCATATACATTTCTATAATGTGCAAGTGTCATTCCGTGAATTGGTGCTAGGGATAGTTTCATTTAATATGCTCCATTTAAAATTAGTTGAGATCAATTTAATACAAAGATAACTATAACATATTGCTAAGGGTTGATGTAATAATATATAGTGAAATTTGTTATAATGATATAATAGAAATACACATTAAATGAAATTATTCAAAAGTATATGAGGAAAGGAGAATATAAATGAAGCATGAATGGAGAAAACACGAAAAAAATTTGTATATTCCAAAACAAAAATCTGAACTTATAAGAGTAGCAGGACAAAAATTTCTTATGATAAATGGAAAAGGAAATCCTAATAGTGAGGATTTTGCAGAAAGGATAGGTGCCCTTTATTCATTAGCCTATGCTATTAGAATGATGCCAAAACAAGGATATACTCCAGAAGGTTACACGGAATATACAGTGTATCCATTAGAAGGATTATGGGATTTAACAGAGGAAGGCAGAGTACTTGATATACTAGATAAAGATGAGTTGTTATATACTATTATGATAAGGCAACCAGACTTTGTAACAAAAGCAGTAGTTGATAAAGCAATTGAGAATGTAAGAAAGAAAAAACCCAATAAGCTTATAGATGAAGTGGTGTTTGCTACAATTGAAGATGGCTTATCTGTACAAATACTTCATGTAGGTTCGTATGATAGTGAAGGAGAAAGTTTTCAAGTAATGAAAGACTTTATAAATGATAATAATCTTGAAATAGTTACTTTAAAACATAGAGAAATATATCTTTCAGACGTAAGAAGAGTTGAAGCTGATAAACTTAAGACAGTGCTTAGATATCAAGTTAAAGAGAAAGAGAAGTTTTAATAATATCTAGATATAATCACTCTATCTAGATTTAGGGGAGTGTGATAAGAATGGAAGATAATTATCTTAAAAATGAACTTTATAGTTTGGTCTCTAATGACACGATTATATTTGAATTTATACAATCGGGATTTTTGGATGGAATTTGGTACTGGGATTTAGAAAAACCTGAGAACGAATGGATGAGTCCTAAGTTTTGGCAGACATTGGGTTATGATCCGAGTGAAAAAGAAAATTTATCAAGTGAATGGCAGAATATTATTTTTCAAGAAGATTTAAAATTGTCATTACTTAATCTGGAAAAATATATTACAGATAATAATTATTCGTATGATCAAATTGTACGATACAAACATAAGAATGGATCTACTGTTTGGATAAGATGCAGGGCATTAGCTATTAGAGATGAAAAAGGTAAAGCGATTCGTATACTAGGTGCACATACTGATATAACTGATTTAAAAGAAACTGAAAGAGAAATATTAAGATTAACTAATGAATATGAGAAAGTATTTAATGGTACGCAAGATGCCATGTTTTTGATAGAAGTATTAGGAAAAAACAACTTCATTTATAGTCGAAATAATGCAGCGCATCAAATTAAAACAGGAATTAGCCTGGAAGAGATAATGAATAAGTCACCTCAAGAATTATTTGATACAGAAATGGCTAACAAGCTTATAAACAATTATCAAAGATGTCTTGATGCCGAAAAAAGTATAACCTATGAACAAGGGCTAAATTTACTTATGGGTAAGCGAATTTGGCTGACTACATTAACACCTATTATCGAAAATGGTAGTATATCTCACATTGTAGGTTCAGCTACAGATATAACAGAGAGAAAAAAAATGGAGTTGAAATTAGCAAGAAAGGCTAATTATGATGAATTAACAAATTTGCCAAATAGGCGTCTATTCTTTGAAAGGTTAGATCAAATGATAGTAGAAAGTGAAAGAGATGGAAAAAAATTTGCTCTTATGTTTATTGATTTAGATGGTTTTAAGTATATAAATGATAATTATGGACATGAAGTTGGGGACCAAGTTTTAAAGATGGTTGGAAAAAGATTATTGCAATGTGTTAGAAAATCCGATTCTGTCGCGCGTATGGGTGGAGATGAGTATACGGTTATCATACGCAATATTAAAGATCGAAGTGATGTAGTTATTATCGTTGAGAAGATTCACAAAGATTTACAAAAAGATATAATTATAGAAGATATTAAGTGCAGGGTAAATTCTTCTATTGGTATCGCGATATATCCTGATGATGGTTTGGATAGCAACAGACTATTGAAAAATTCTGATTCAACAATGTATGAAGTAAAAGGGAATGGAAAAGGTGGATACAGGTTTTTCAATGATAAAAATATTTAAATCAAAAAACCCGCATAGTCATTGTAATCAGATGACATGCGGGTTTTATTAATATTTGTATTTAGGTGGTTATATTTATACGTTAAATCTGTAAAGAATAACGTCTCCATCTTGTATTACATAGTCTTTACCTTCAAGTCTAACAAGGCCTTTTTCTTTAGCAGCAGACATAGTCCCATGCTCTTTTAATGCTTCGTAAGCTATAGTTTCTGCTCTGATGAAACCTCTCTCTATATCTGTATGGATTTTTCCAGCAGCTTGAGGAGCTTTTGTACCTTTTCTGATAGTCCAAGCACGAACTTCTTGAGGACCAGCAGTTAAGAAACTAATAAGGTCAAGAAGATGGTAAGAAGATCTAACTAATTTATCAAGTCCTGATTCTTTAAGACCCATTTCATTTAAGAACTCCATTTTTTCATCATCTTCTAACTCAGCAACTTCTTGCTCAATCTTAGCACATATAGTGATAACTTCAGCATCTTCAGTTTTAGCGAATTCTCTAACTTCTTTAACAAAGTCATTTTCCTCTTCGTTTATTAGATCATCTTCACTTACGTTTGCACAGTATATGATAGGCTTGAAAGAAAGTAAATTAAGCGATCTAACAAATTCTCTCTCGTCATCAGTTAACTCCATAGTTCTAGCTGATTGACCTTCATCTAAAACTTCTTTTATTCTAACTAGCATTTCAACTTCTGCAGCCATATTCTTATCAGCTTTTGCAGATTTTCTCGATTTATCAATTCTTTTCTCAAGCATCTCAGCATCTGAGAAGATAAGCTCAAGGTTTATAGTTTCGATGTCGCTAAGTGGTCCAATTTTACCATCAACGTGAACAACGTTATCATCTTCAAAACATCTAACCACATGTACAATAGCAGCAACTTCTCTGATATGGCTAAGAAATTTGTTTCCAAGACCTTCACCTTTAGAAGCTCCCTTTACAAGACCTGCTATATCGTAAAATTCTATTGCAGTTGGCACTAATTTTTTAGAATCATAAAGGTCGCGAAGAACGTTAAGTCTCTTGTCTGGAACTGATACAACACCAACATTTGGCTCAATTGTACAGAACGGGTAGTTTGCAGCTTCTGCACCTGCCTTTGTGATTGCATTAAAAAGTGTACTTTTTCCAACGTTAGGAAGTCCTACTATACCTAATTTCATATCTATTATCATCCTCTCAATTTATAAGTATTTAAAACAGTTTTCTTAAAAAACGTTCAAATTTCAATATTATAATTTTCCCTAAATAGTTACTTTTAATAAGTGAACTTACTTTGTAAGCAAAACTCATATAACTACTAATCGTAATCATACAAAATATATTATATATGATATAAATAATTCAATCAATGATAAGTTTTTAAAAACATGATAATTTGCTACAAATTAATCATTACAATTTCCTAATCAATTCACAAATGCTAGTGTGCTATAATGTTAACTAATAAGAAATTATGAAATTTTAAAGGTAAGAGAAAATTTACTAGGGGGAACATTGTTATATGAATGAAACATTTGAATTTAATCAAGAAAATTTTATAAAATCATTACTTGTAAATATACTAATTCAAGTTGCTGTATTTGCAGTTGTTGTAATTGTATTTGCAAAAACATTTGAGACGACACTTCTATATGTATTTATGCTGGGGTCTATGATTGTATATATGTGGAACTTGAACCTTTCATATAATCCAATTAGCGTTAAGTTTAGTGGAACTGATTTAACCTTGCTAAGGAAGAACTTTATGTTTAAGGAGTATGAGACTCTCTACGATGCTAATCAAATGATAAAGACAACTGTTTCAAAACGAGATAATTCATTTCACTCGGTGATTTTTCTTCATCAATTTAATGAAAGAAAAGCTATGCCTGTTAAAATACATCTTAAGCATATAAATGAACCAGAAAAGTTTGTTAACTTCTTACATGCTCACTTTAGAAATATGCATGAGGCTGAAATTAAGAGATAAATTTAATTATATAACTATATGTAAGACCAACTAGACCAATTTGAATTAGTTGGTCTTTAATTATGCATTTAATCTATTAGAGTAGAGCAAAGGTAGCTTAAATCAATAAATTGCTTTGTAATTTGAAGTAAAGTATATAAACATATGCTTATTTTAGCTTATTTGCTTGTTCTAAGTGTCCATGTATTGTAAACTCTATATGTGTATTTAAAATATTCACATTTATAAGATATAATATGTTAATAAAGTCTTAATAATGAGAAACATAAATTTGAGTAAAAAGGTAGGCTTACATGATAAATAAAATAGAGATAGTTAATCTTAAGGAGAATGTTAATC
>JBARWW010000109.1:0-6205 GCA_049647005.1 Acidaminobacteraceae bacterium
GATAAGTGTGAGTTTAGCTGCTGTTTCAAGTGCTTATTCATTAAGTGAATTTCTAGATGTATCTGCTCCAACTGCAGCAGTAGTTGTTGGTATATACTTTGCAACTAAGATGAGTGATCTTCATGAAGAAGGAGAATCTTATTACACTAACTTTTATACATTTTGGCATGTAATAGATAAGATACTTAATATTGTATTATATATACTGATAGGTATTGCAGTACTTCATATAGAAATTTCACCAAACTTTATACTAATTGCTTTAAGTGCGATTATAATGGCATTAATTGCTAGATATATAAGCATACTTGGACCTATAGGATTGTTTAGCAGAAGCTCTTCAATTCAACCTAAGAATTATACAAAAACTCTTAGGAAAAAAGATAGATCAGCTATGGTAAAATTGCTTACATGGGGTGGACTTAAAGGTGGTATATGTATAGCACTTGCACTTGGAACAAAAAACATATTTACACCAGTCCAGTATAACTTTGTTATAACAAGCACATATGCAGTCGTTGTATTTTCAACACTTGTGCAGGGTTTAACTGTTAAAAAAGTTTACTCAAAGATCAAGTCTGATCTTTGTTAACTTGGTGTAGATGATTTTTTTTATAGAAGTAAAATCCCCATTTTTATAAATAGGACTTTTGAACTCTCTGGGTTAATATTCAGAGAGTATTTTTTTGAAAATGAATTTTTTGTAAAAATCCTGTATTGATTGAATGCAATCTCTCTTATATAATGTAAATTGACAGTTATTGTTTATAGAATTAGACGAGAGAAGGAGTTAGATTTTGAGTAGTAAACAGAAAATGATAGAACAATCGTACAATTTGTTTTGTGAATATGGAGAAAACTTTAGTCTTTCTCAAGTTACAGATGTGATTGGTATAAAAAAACAATCAATTTACAATTATTTTTCAGGCAAAGATGAACTTATAATAGAGATGCTAAATTATAAAATCGAAACATATTATAATAATTCTGAAAATGCTTTTGATGATTTTAAAGATTTGGATTTAAAAGAAAGACTCTATAAAATGGGTAAATTTACTATAAGTGTGTTTGAGAGTGAGCAAAGTTTCAAATTCAGAAGATGGGTATCTTTGTCTATGTCAACCAAGGGCATAGAAGATGTAAAAGATTTAATTAAGCTAAATGAATCTAAATTTAAAGACTTAGTTAGAGGTTTACTTCAAGGCGGAATTGATAGTGAAGTTGTAAAAAATACAGACATTGATTTTATAGTAACAGCCTATTTTGTTTTACTTAAAGGAATTATTGATGGTATTTTAAACGTGGAAAATCATGGATATTCACAAGAGTTTTTCAAAAAAACATTTGAATATTACTGGATTATGATTACAAGAAATCTATAGTTATTAATTATTGAAGTTAAGAATTTATTCTTGGCTTTTTTTATATTTGAAAAGATTCTTTTATCATATAATTTCGTGAACTTATTTTTTATGAAATAAATGGTATAATAACATCAAATAATAATGAGTAATAAATTATAAATATATAACTAATTATATAAATATAGAGGTGAATTATGAAAGAAAAAAAGCGTGCACTTGTTGTTGAAGGTGGGGCGATGCGATCTATATATTCGATAGGAATCCTAGATACACTAATAAAAAGTAACTATTATGATTTTGATATGTGTATTGGTGTTTCGGCAGGATCAACAGCTCTTGCATCATATCTAGCTGGTATGCATAAAAGAAGTTATAGAGTAACAACTGAATATTCTACGAGAAAAAACTTTATAAGTAAAAGAAATTTCATAAAAGGTGGTCATTATATGGACTTAGACTGGCTATGGAATTACTGTGAAATTCATGATCCACTCGATATAGATTTGATTTTAAAACGTAAAATTAATTTTTTTGTTGGAGTTACTTCAGCATCAACTGGAAATAGCGAGTATCTGTCATTTACAAAAAATAATGGTGCAGATTTACTTAAGGCGTCTTGCGCACTACCAATAGCATATAAAAATCCTGTGAAAGTAGAAGACTTTATGTATTTCGATGGTGGTATATCAGATCCTATACCTATAGAAGAGGCTATTAAACTAGGAGCTAATGAAATCATAGTTATACGTTCAAGAAAAAAAGAATTTGAAATGGAAAATAAAAAGAATAAAGTTCAAAAATTTATGCTTCGTAAATATAGTAAAATAAACGAAAGTCTATCAAGGAGAAGTACACGATATAATGATTCTATAAAACTTATAAGAAAAGAAGATAAAAATGTTAAAATTATAGAAATTAATCCACCCGGTGAATTTAGATCTTCAAGATTTACAACTGATAAAGAGATACTTAATCTAGATTATGAATTAGGCATAAAATCGGGTTATGAATTGCTTGATATATTAAAATTATAGATAAAAATAAAAGGAGTGGAATTATGAAAAATTCAGCTGAATTTATAAGTATATTTAATAAACTAGAAAAGTATTTCAAAGATCAAGTAGATGATGGAGCAAGAAAACCTTTTTATTCATTGATAGGAAAGTTAAGGCACTCAAATAGCAATGTAAGATATTATTATGTGCAATTGAAAGAGTATGCAGATCTTAGAAATGCAATTGTTCATGAGCGAATTGATGGAAGAGTAATAGCTGAACCTAATGAATATGCGATTAGAGAACTGCAAACCATATATGAAAAGATAACTAGTTCACCTAAAGTTATAGTAGTGTGTCCACATTCAGTAAAGACTATGCAGATATCAGATAAATTATCAGAGGCATTAGGACTTATGAATAAACATGGATTTTCACAAGTTCCTATATATAATAAAGAAACATATGCTGGTATGCTAAACTCTATAGCTATATCATCTTGGATGAGTGAAGTTATGTCAGGTGGACTTGTTGATATATCAAAGATTATGATAAAAGATGTATTGAAATATGCAAGAAAAAGTCGTGTGACTTTATTTAAATCAAAAGAGTTAAATGTGTTTGATGTATTAGATGTATATAAAGCTTATGCGATATTACCTGATAGAATTGACGCTGTAATTATTACTGAAACAGGAAGTGAATCAGAAGTGCCAATCACTATAATTACAGATCATGATATGTTAAAAATAATGGATAATGTTTAATTTTAGAATTTGTGGAAGTTTATGTACTATTTATTGCATATCGCTTATTAATCATAGTAATATATTAAAGTAAATTAGATATTAAAATAATAAAGTTTATAAGTCTTCGTAGAAAGGTATCAATTATATAGGTTATAAAATAGATTTGTCATTGTGACTTATCTGACTATTATATTTAATTTTATAAGGAGATGAAGTAATGGCACTAATACCATATCTAAACTTTAATGGTAACACTAAAGAAGTAATCGAGTTTTATGTAAAAGTATTTGATCTTGAAGAAGCAGAGATAATGTATTTTAAGGATATGCCAAATGATCCTGAATTTCCAATTACATCTGAGATTGAGAACCTTGTTATGCACGGCAGTATAGACTTAGATGGTGATAAGATTATGTTCTCCGATTCTATAAGTGAAATGGGCCCCCCACTTATATTTGGTAACAACTTAGATATAATGTATAGCATAAAGGATATAGATAAGTTAAAAACTATATTTGATAAACTAGCAGAAGGTGGAACTATAAATATGCCATTTATGCCGACATTTTGGAGTCAGGGATATGGTGTACTTGTTGATAAGTTCGGCGTAGGATGGCAATTAAATTTAGATGAATAAAAGTGAAATTTAATGAGTGTCATAATAAATAAGGCTAGTAGAATGCTAATTCTACTAGCCTTATCTTATGATTGTGCAGGAATGTGATTTTGATAAAAAATCTAGATTTATATTATTATAGATCAAAACTATTCTATCAAAGCTTCAATTGTCATATGGAAACCTTAAATCGACTTTTACAATAATCATTAATCTGTTATAATTACCTAAAACTATGAAATGGAGACTATTATGGAATTTATTAAGCAGATTAATGATTATGTAGCTGAAAGTGAACAAGATAAAAACGATAAAAAAGTTATACTTGACTATATAAATGACTATAAAGATAATATACTGACACGTGAGAATGAAATTGCTCATATGACAAGTTCAGGTTTTATTTTAAATAAGACGTGTGATAAAGTGCTTATGATTCATCATAATATATATAATACATGGACTTGGACTGGGGGTCACGCTGATGGTGAAGAAGATCTTCTAATCACCGCTTTAAAGGAAGCGATAGAAGAAACTGGTGTTCACAAAATTAAGCCATTAAATAATGAAGTTTCTTCTATAGATATACTTCCTGTATGGGGTCATATGAAAAATGGAGCTTATGTATCAGCGCATCTTCACTTAAATACATCGTTTATACTTATAGCAGATGAGAATGCAGAATTATTGTTAAACGAAGAGGAAACAAGTGGAGTAGCTTGGATTTCGATAGATGATATGCCACAGAAGTCAAACGAGCCATTTCTACTTGAGATATACTTTAAGTTAATTAATAGAGCAAAGAAAGAGCTTTATATAGCTTAAATTTTAATTTATCGGAATAGAAAAAAGGATAAAATGAATGGAAAGGTTGGTTTCACAAGACTGTTTAAAGTGAAATTAGCTTTTGTCGTTTTTTGTCTACAAAAGTCGAAAAACGTATTATAATGTAAAATTAGATGTTCACTTGGACAAGGTTTTTATATGTCAAGGCCACTAGAATGAGATCAAACTTTTGCACTTATAGCAAAAAAAATTCAAAATCTAATTTAAATTGCTATAATAGTAATATATAAGTGTGTACTATTAAATTACATAATAAAAATTATTGATATAAACTTTATCATTGATTCTATTGAAAAGGGGTATTTATGTTTATTATAGGAATGATTGTAGTTGCAATAGCAATTTCCATCGTATTAAAAGTTGCTTCTAAAAGAGGAATACGCTTAAGTGATATTAAGCTTCCAGAGAAAGAGGAATCCAGAAAAAAGTATTAAACGTACAATCTAACAATACAAATAGTAACTTTGTTATATTTTACGAACCACTAGATGAATTGATGATTGAAAAATTATCAAGATATTCAGTGGTTATTGTTGAACCAAGAAATATCAGTAGAGAACAGATTGTAAAATTAAAAGAACATGGAGCCATTGTGTATGGGTATACTTCAGTAATAGAGCAAAATGAAAGTAATAATTCTTTTGATAATTTGCAGGAATCATATTTTTACATGCCAAGTGGTGAAAAGATTATACAAAAAAAATGGAACAGTTTCTACATGGATATTAGAGTTGAGAAGTATCAAGCTTTTTTAAATAATGAAATTAAAAATGAGATTATTTATAAAGAACTTGATGGTGTTTTTTTTGATACCGTTGGAGATATTGATGATTCTAATTGGAATGAATATGACAAACTAATGATGCGAAGATCATATGCAGAATTTTTAAAAAAGCTTAAATTAACCTATAAAAATATTAAAATAATTCAAAACTGGGGTATACAAACTGCATATAAACACTCATCAAATTATATTGATGGGATTATGTGGGAAGGTTTTTCATTTGAATTACTTAATACAGATAAGTGGTCAAAAGATAGATATAAAGAAATAAATGAAATGAATATAGATTTTTATATAGTATCAAGACAATTTGAGGCTACTATGGAACTTAAAAATAAAAAAACATATGTCTTTATACATAGTAATGACATATATAATGGTATTTAAAGGAGTTTAAGCATGAATGGAAATTTGTCCAGAAAAATTTTAAATATGCTTGAAGAATCAGAAAAAATCTATACATCACTTCCTAAAAGGGCATACAAAATAAGTGAAGAAGCTTATAAACTATCGGTGGATAATAATATGAAAAGTGAGGGTGCAAGTTCACTTGTTATGATGGCGAAAGTTTGTCGTATAAGAACAGAGGTTAGTCAAATGTATGCTTTATCATATGATGCATATGAATTGTTTAATGAATTAGATGATAATTTAGGTATGGCAAAAGCTTTAAACCTTATTGGTATAACATATTATTATAGGTCAATGTATGAACAAGCTGCCGATACTTTGATAAAAGGTTTGAAACTAATTGAAATTAAAGATGATTTCAAGTTATATAGTGCAATATTAAATAATATTGGAGAAGTGTTTAAAGAAACTGAGAATTATGATCTAGCAATAGAGTATTA
>JBARWW010000110.1:0-7290 GCA_049647005.1 Acidaminobacteraceae bacterium
GATTTATCAAGAGTGCCTAATTTTATAATTTCAGTAACTAAAATTGAAGTGTTGATTTCATCTAGTTTTGTAATATTAGTAGTTAGAAAGTCGCCGAGTTGACTAGTAGATCCTCCAGAATCTTTGAGTTTGTAAAAGTCAGCTATTAGTTTAGTATCTTGAGATGGAGAATCCAATTTATCTAATCCATTTGAAGAAATATTATTTTTTTTACTACATCCCGATAGAATTAGTATAGATATTAAAAGTATTATATATATTTTTTTCATATGACCTCCTCAGTAATTTAAATTTATGATGAAAATTTGCATTATACATAATTCTATATTATTTTTGTGGACTCTATGTGACTTTTTATTATAAAAAAAAAATTATATGACTTAATGTAAAATTCACACAATTTGTAAAAAAAATGATAGAATTAAATTATAAAATTAGAATTCAATTTTGCAAGTAGGAGAAGAAATTGTCAATACGCTTTTAAAAATATGTCATATTAAAATATAAGTTGGAGGTAATTATGTCTAAAATTTTGGAAAGAGATCAAATTTCGAGTGAATTTAAGTGGGATATAAAATCTATGTATCCTGATTTTGATAGATGGGAGGCCGATTTTGATCAGGTTTCAGTTTTGATTGATCAAATTAAAGCACAAAGTGGACAAGTTTGTAGTAGCGCAGTTAATTTACTTTCGTCTATTGAACTTTCACTTAAGTCAAGTAGACTCGTCTCAAACCTTTTTACTTTTGCAAAAATGTCACAAGATCAAAATACTAAAGATAACTCTATGCAAGAGTATTCTGCAAGAGCTGAGCAAATCGCTACAAAGCTATCGGAAGCATCATCATACATTGTTCCAGAGATACTCTCGGCAGATATAGATCTTATAAAAGGATTTATTTCAGACTACGAGCCGCTAAATAAGTACGCGCAGTATCTTGATGATATTATTAGAAGAAAGCCTCATACATTAAGCTCATCAGAAGAGAAAATACTTGCTATGTCTGGTGATATTTCTGGCCTCGCAGGAACTACATTTGGAATGATGAATTCTGCTGATTTAAAGTTTCCAGTGGTTAGAGATTCAAAGGGAAATGAAATTCAGCTTTCACATGGAAATTTTGTACCAACTCTTGAGTCGAGTGATAGGGAACTTAGAAAGGATGCATTTAAGGCCTATTATAGTGTTTATGAGCAGTTCAATAATAGTTTTGCATCTCTTTTATACGGTGAAGTAAAAAAGAATGTTTTTTACTCTAAAGTTAAAAATCACAAGACTGCTAGAAGTGCAGCTTTATTTGAAAATAATGTACCTGAAACTGTATATGATCAGCTAATTGATGCTGTTAATGATAATCTTTCACATATGCATAAATATATGAAAATTAGAAAAAAAGCACTAGGTGTTAAGGAACTTCATATGTATGATCTATATACACCTATAATCAAAGATGTAGATATGAAGATTAAATACGGTGAGGCAAAAGACATGGTTCTTAATAGCCTGAAGCCATTAGGTGATAAATACGTATCAGTTGTTGAGACTAGCTTTAGCGATGGATGGATTGATGTATATGAGAATATAGGTAAGAGAAGTGGTGCTTACTCGTTTGGAACATATGATTCAAAACCATTTATACTACTAAATTACCATGATACATTAGATAATGCATTTACGCTTACTCATGAGATGGGTCACTCTATGCATTCATATTTGACTCGCAAAAATCAAGAATACGTATATGGTAACTATAGTATATTCTTAGCGGAAGTTGCTTCAACAACAAATGAGGCATTACTTAATCACTTTTTACTTGAAAACGTTAAGTCAAAACAAGAAGAATTATTTATATTAAACCATTACCTTGAGCAGTTTAGAGGAACCGTTTATAGACAAGCAATGTTTGCGGAATTTGAAAGGGATATTCATGCAATGGTTGAGCGGGGCGAGGCTTTAACTGGTGATAAGTTAAACAATCATTATATGAGCCTAAATGTAAAATACTACGGCGAATATATGATTGTTGATGAAGATATAAAGTATGAGTGGTCAAGAATTCCTCACTTTTACTATAATTTTTATGTTTTCCAGTATGCAACTGGTTTTTCGGCTGCAGTTGCATTATCTCAGTCTATTCTTGAAAATGGAGCGGATGGATTAGGTAAGTACTTAGGATTCTTAGAAAGTGGATCAAGCGAGTATCCAATTGAAATATTAAAGAAGGCAGGGGCTGATATGACAACAACAGCACCAGTGTCAAATGCCTTAAAATTATTTGGTGAATTAGTAAATAAGATGGAAAGATTGTTGGATATGTAATATGTCTTTTTATGATGATTCTATAAATAAAATCACAAATTATGTTGTTGATAATACTAAGGAAAAAACTGAAGATGAAGTAGAAATTTTAAAGTATGGAATAGAAGTTATATTTATGAATATTTCAAAGTTACTTGTAATATACTTACTTGCATTTATATTTGGATATTTAATAGAGACTATATTCATAACACTTATATTTGGTTATATAAGAAGTTTTGCTTCGGGGATTCATGTTAAGGGATTTGTTAAATGCTTGACATTTTCTCTTGCAATATTCATTTTTATTATATTTACAAGGGGGGCTTTTGAACTTCCACTTATAATGAAGATAATGGTGTCGATAGCATTAGTTACAGGTATATGGATATATTCTCCAGCAGATACGGAGGAAAAACCATATCTTGATGAAGAGAACAGAAAAAAACTTAAACGTAGTGCTATAATTGTAAGTATTATCTACACAGTGATTTGGACAACATCAATTTTAGGTATATATTCAAATTATTTTGTGAGCACATTAATTGCACAGTTAATTTTAATACATCCTATAACATATAAAGTGCTTGGTCGAAGATATAAGAATTATTTGTATGAAAGTGAGTATCTTTAGACATGAAGATAAGTTATAAAAGTATGAGCAAAAAATCACTTATAGGGTATTATTCTATAAATAATAGTAAAAACACGCTGATTAAGCGTGTTTTTTTATTTTTTATTATGCTAATCACGTTGAAAGTTTACGCCTAACTAAGATATAATAGAGGGTGATATAGTTTGAAATAAATATGCAAAATATAATGAAGGAGTGGTGATGAAATGCCTAGAAAAAGAAGCCTTCTAAATAAAGATGAAATCAAAATAGTGTTAGAAAAACTTTTGAAGCTATATCCTGATGCGAAAGCAGAGTTGGATTTTGAAAACCCTTTTGAGCTTCTAATTGCCACTATTCTTTCTGCACAATGCACTGATATAAGAGTTAATATAGTTACTAAGGACTTATTTGCACTAGTGAAGGACCCAAAAGAAGTAGTAGAGCTTGGTGTTAATAATCTTTCTGAAATTATACGAACGTGTGGTCTTTATAAATCAAAAGCAACAAATATTGTAAAAACTTGCGAAATGTTGGAAGAAAAGTATAATGGGGAAATTCCAGAGTCTATAGAGGAACTTCAAACACTAGCAGGAGTTGGTAGAAAGACTGCTAATGTAGTTGTAAGCAATGCTTTTGACATACCAGCGATAGCTGTAGATACTCATGTTTTTAGAGTTTCAAATAGGCTTGGAATTACAAAACATAAAGATGTTCTTGGAACAGAGATTCAACTTATGAAAAAAATACCGAAAGAACTTTGGACAAAATCGCATCATATGATTATTTATCACGGTAGACGTGTTTGTAAAGCAAGAAAACCGCTTTGTGAGGAGTGTATTATAAATACTGAATGTTTATATTATAGGAATGAGGTTGGAAAATAGTATGAATGAATTTAAAATAACTAAAGAAATGGAAAACAACTTAATTTTTTCACTTGATATTGGAACTAGAAATGTTGTAGGTACACTTTCTCTAAAAGATGATGAAAATTATGTGATTATTGATCATGAAATTTTGGAACATCCTGAAAGGGCTATGTTTGATGGTCAAATTCACGATATTGATAAAGTAGCAAAAGTAGTTAGAAAAGTAAAAGAAGCGTTAGAAATTAGAAATGATATTAAGCTAACCCGTGTAGCTATAGCTGCTGCAGGTAGAGCGCTTAAAACAACGAAAGTAACTATTGCTAGGGAGTTAGATTTTACTAAGACAATTACAAAGGACATTATAGATAACATTGAGATGGAAGGTATACAAGATGCTCAAAAATCTATAAGCTCTGAAATTAAAGAAAGAGAAGTTAATTATTACTGTGTTGGATACTCTGTTATGAGATATTATTTGGATAATTCTATAATTGTAAATCCAAAGGGGCATAGAGGATATGAACTAAAAATAGATATTATAGCTACATTTTTGCCACATGTTGTAGTAGATAGCTTATATACTGTTGTAGATCGAGTTGGGCTTGAAGTTATAAATCTTACACTTGAGCCTATTGCTGCCATAAATGTAGCAATTCCTGAAAATCTTAGACTTCTAAATCTTGCACTTGTAGATGTTGGAGCGGGAACTTCCGATATTGCAATCACTAAAGAAGGTACAATTGTTTCTTATGGAATGGTATCTATGGCTGGTGATAAGATAACAGAAACTATAGCAAGTGAGTTTTTACTTGATTTTAATAGTGCCGAAAAACTTAAAATAGATCTGGCATCAAGTGAGGAGGTATCATTCTCAGATGTTGTTGGAATTTTGCACAATATAGCAAGTGTAGATATACTTGCAAGGATAGATGAACCTATCGAGAAGATAACAACTGAAATTAGCCGTGAAATTATAGAGTACAATGGTAAAGCTCCAAGTGCAGTCTTTTGTATAGGTGGTGGCTGTCAAATACCAGGGTTTTTAGAAAAATTGGCTTTGAAATTAAATATTCCAAAAGAAAGAGTTGTTATAAAAGGAGTAGAAACACTTCAAAATATTAAGTATATTACTGAGGAGCTAACAGGACCTAAATTCATAACTCCAATAGGTATTGGATTTACAGCGTTTAAAGATAGAGATAGCGATTTCCTTCAAGTAACTGTAAATGAAAAGCCAATTAAATTATTTAACTCTAGAAAACTTACTGTTTTAGATGCTCTAATTTTAGTTGGTTTTAATCCAAGAAGTTTAATTGCTTCTAGGGGTCAGAGTTATGATGTAACTATAAATGGAAAAGCGAGAAAAATATATGGTGAATATGGTGAAGCAGCAACATTATATGTAAATGGAACGCTTGCTAGTCTAGATACAAAACTCAAAAATAAAGATGCGATATATATAGAAAAAGCAGTAGTTGGTAAAAAGATTTATCATAAACTTGAAGATCTTGTGAAAAGAAAAACTGTAAAATTCGATGGTAATGACATACAGCTAATCACTGATTTGAAAATTAATGATAAGGAATGTACAGACGACACTATAATTAACGAAGATAATAAAATAACTTATGTTGAAATAAAAACTGTGTTAGATTTAATGGAAAAATTAGAACTTGATATGAATGTTGTGACTGTTTTTGTTAATGGTGAAATTGCAAAATCTAATGATGAGTTGAAATCTAATGATGTATTAACATATCAAAGTGTTCAAAAGACTATGCGTGAAGATAAACAAACTAAAGAATTTCTAAAAGAAGATGAAAAATCAAGCATAGCTTTTGAATTAAAAGAAAAAATGAAAGCTAAGGGAAAAATCAATTATAGCTTAGAGGAATATGAGGGAGAACTTGAACCATCGTATGAGGAGACTTATGATGATGAGATACATTACTTAAAGTCAGCAGAATATTTAAGTGCAAATTCGATATCAAATGTAGATAAATCTGATGAATATTTAGTAATAGATGAACCAGGATTTCAATTTTATAAAGAACCATTAGAGAAAAAATATAAATTTGAAACAACAAATCAAGTATTATTTGACTATGAATTTCTTGTTAATGGAAAAAAAGTAATAGTTAATAACAGCATAAAAAAGCTTCTGTTTGTAGATATATTTGAATATATTGACTTTGATACTAAAAAATCAAAAGGTATGATTAATCTGACTCTTAATGGTAAAAACGTTAATTATACAGATGAACTTAAAAGTGGAGATGTAATTGAAATTGGGTGGAGGTAGCAATGACATCAGAATTAATTGATAAAAAATTGGAGTGTCCAATTTGTAATACACATTTCACTAGCAAAAAAGTTAAAAGATCAAAAATATCAGTAATAAAAAGGCACCCAGATTATTATACAGAATATGGTGGTGAGAACCCTACGTATTATGGTGTCTTTGTTTGTCCGGTTTGTGGTTATTCTGCATTTGAAGGAAACTTTAATGATATTACGGAAAACGAAAAACAAATTATGATACAAGCAATAGGTCTTCAATGGAAAGGGAGGAGCTATTCTAATAAAAGGTCTATAAAGGATGCTATTGAAGCGCATAAATTAGCACTTTTAGCTTATGATCTAAGAAACTATAAAAGTAGTATAATAGGAAAAATTGCACTTAGACTTTCTTGGTTTTATAGAGAGGGTGGAAACATAGAAAGTGAAAGTTTCTATAAAAAAATTGTTCTAGAAAGATTTCAAAAGGCTTTTTTAGAAGAGCGATTAGATGAAAAAGAAGACGAAGAAATTGTTATTATGTATATAATTGGTGAACTTTTAAGATGCAAAGGCGAATTTGAGAATGCTATCAAATGGTATGATAAAGTTCTTAAAAATCCAACTATAAAAAAGAAAAGACATCTTGAAATACGTATAAGGAACCAGTGGTCATTAGCACATGAAGAATACATTAAATCAAAAGGTGGAATTTAGCTATGATACTTGTAAACACTGATTACATTACAAATAAAGAAATAGTAGAGATGCTGGGACTTGTAAAAGCTAGCACAGTTCAAACTAAACATATTGGTAAAGACATTATGGCTAGTCTTAGAGGCCTAGTTGGTGGAGAAATAAATGAATACACTGATATGATGGATAATGCTAGAAAAATTGCTCTAGATAAACTAAGTAAAGAAGCAAGTTCGCTTGGGGCAGACGGTGTTATTAATATAAGATTTTCCACGTCAGCTATTATGGAAGGTGCATCAGAGATACTAGCTTATGGTACTGCTGTTAAAATAAAATAAATTAGTAATAGGAGAAATTTATGTCATCAAAAATTGTTCTTGTGACAGGTGGTGCAAGAAGTGGGAAAAGTGGTTTTGCAGAATCATATATGAAAGGAATTGGTGAAAAAATTGCTTATATAGCAACATCTATTCCATTTGATGAGGGTATGCAGGATAGAGTGAAAAAACATAAGGCTCAAAGACCAAGTGATT
>JBARWW010000111.1:0-15017 GCA_049647005.1 Acidaminobacteraceae bacterium
ATAGATAACACGTCAATAGTTTGACCGATTGGCCCCTTAACTTTATCTTCACCAATTAGTGGAATAAATATACTACTAATTAGGCCTGGCTTATTTTTTCTAAATTGCATATATGCAAGTGCAAGTGCAAGAACACTATAGCTTGCCCATGGGTGAAGTCCCCAGTGAATAAATGATTTTCTAATTGCAAAATCTGCTGCCGCTACAGAACCTGGATCAACTCCAAGTGGACTAACAAAGTGATTAAGCGGCTCTGCTACTCCCCAAAATACTAGCCCAATTCCCATACCTGCTGAAAATAACATTGAAAACCAAGATACAAACCCATAATCAGGTTTTGAATCATCTGGTCCAAGTTTGATTGCTCCATACTTACTAAATGCAACCCATATAGAAAACACTACAAAAGATGACATAGTCAATAGATAAAACCATCCAAAGTTTCCTGACAAGAAACTAAACGCTGCGTTTGCAACGCTTTCAAATGGGCCTGGTGTTGCAACTCCAAATACCACTATCATGAGTACGATGATAAGCGAAGCATAAAATACATTATTATTCTGCTTTTTCATAAATCCCCCTGTAAATAATAAAATTAACGTTCTCTTAATTTATAAAGATCCGACACAATTGCTCTATGTAACTTTATAATCCCAGACTAAGCATAAATATTACTATATCAGGGGTTGAATACCCACCCCTGATATCATATTTAATTAATCTCTACTAGCTTTTTAAAATTTATTAAATCTTTACTGCAAAAACTCTTTGCTCTTCTATTTCAGTTTTAAGTGACTCTAGTGCCACGCCAACTCTATGATATCTCATTTTGTACTGTTCTTCTTTAGAAGTATTTGGATCTCCTAGTGGATAAGGAATTGAAATCGTTGGAACCATTCTATTAGCTCCTACTGTTTTTGAAATTGGAATAAGATTTGCCATCTGTACAATAGTAAATCCTGCTTTTTCAATTTCTCTTGTCATCGTTGCTCCGCAACGAGTACACGTGCCTCACGTAGAGATTAAGATAACTCCATCAACCTTATCTTCTTTTAACATAACATTAATTTCATTAGCCATTTTTGCAGCTTCTGCTTGAGTAGTTCCAGTACCTACAGTAGTGTACAAATATGGATGAATTGATCCTATAATGCCTTCTTTTTCATATTGTCTAAGTGCGTCAAGTGGAACGATTATATTTGGATCTGCATTTGCTGCAGCTGGATCAAAACCTGCATGAATTGTTTTGTAAACTTTTTCTGAAATCCTACTATCACCCGAAATATCATATCTTCCCCACTTTGTAGCAGAAGCAGACTGAATTCTATCTGGGTTTGCATGTGGAACGATTCCACCAGTGTTTACAATTGCAATCTTTGCATTTCTAAGATCTTTAATTGCTGGAGCAATTGGAACTAAATCTGGCATTGGAATTGGAAGTTCTGATACAAACTCTTGACCGTTCAACTTTTTAAGTAGCATTGAAACTACTCTATCAGCCGCAGTTGTTGCGTTCGAAGGCCACATTTGATGTCTTTTACCACGTATAAAGTATCCTTCCTCCGAAGCTGTTAAAAGTTCTTCTTTATTAAGAATTTTCGCTCCGTAGGCAGCCATTTTCTTAAGGTCTTTTGACATTGCAGCAGCACTTTTTCCACCTTCAAATATAACCATTTCTTTAGAGAACATTTTAACTCCTGGGTTTTCATCATTCATTGATGTAATTACAGGAACATTAAACTTCTCTTTAACCATCTTACTTACTAGACCACAAGCATTACCGTATCTACCCGCTCTAAATGCAGGGCCAGCAAAGAATATATCAAACTCTTTATCTTCTAAGAATTTCTCAATTCTTCCTAATGCTTCATCTTCATTTGAACCTATAAAGTTATCACCACAAATAATTGTATGAGTAACTGTAAAATCTTCTATTAATTGATCAAGTAACATTGCAGGTCCAACTAAACCTTCTTTGATTACAGGTTCAAAATCAGCTTTATCTTCTCCACCAATTTGGCCAAAGAATTGATTTATATATAATATACCTTTTCTCATTGTAGTCCTCCTAGTATTCCATCATAGTCTTTACAGAAAATCCTGATGTACCATCACCACAGAACATTGCATTATTTTCCATGATTATAGAACCATCTTCCTTAACACAACCTTCCCATCCACCAGAAAGACCGTCTCTTTGAAGTGCATCAAGCTCACCAATTACTTCTTTCATAGCTGGTAATTCGATTAACTCTGAAACATTTCCTGTTGAAACAATTGCATCTGCAAGTGGGTCAAGAGCAACTAGCGGCTGACTCATGCCGTCTCTACCAGTACATTCATTTGTTATACCAACAACTTTAACTCCAGCTTTTTCAAGCTCAACTATACATGCTATAAAGTCAGCATCTGGGTTACCATAACCTTCTTCAGCTACAATTGCTCCGTCTGCTCCAAGGCTACTAGCAATATTACTTACAAATAAAGCTGATCTTTCCTTTTGCTCAAGCGCAACATTTAAGTTAGACATGATAACTCCAAGGAAGTTAATTGTCTTTCCATGTTCTTTGTATAAGTTCTTAATAACAGGATTATTAGAATGATCATAAGTTGAGAATTTAGATGATACTGGCATGAAACTACCAGATACTATTGCTCCATCTAGTACTTCATTTGGATGCATATATGTAGGAAGCATGTGATTTGAATTCCATCCATAAACCAATGCGTTGTATCCATCTTCTTCCATTTGAGATTGGAGTTGCATTACATAAACCACACCAGGTAATTTATTAACTTTTTCGTCTCTCTTATTAACAGGAGCAAGTTCAAACACTTCTGTTTCAATTGGAGTTAATTCTCTAGTAACATTACCGATGTACTCAGCAAGTCTCATGCCTGCCCATCTTAATGCCTTATTTTTCTTTTGTTGTTCAAATCTCTCAAACGTCTCGTCTGTATCAGCTACAAGACAAATATTATTTAATTTAGAGAAGTGAGAATACTTAGCACCTTCGCCACTCATATCTATAAGACCATCTTGGAATCCACCCATATGCTCACCAATTACTAAGATGCTACAATTCTTAAGTGCATGTGTTTTTCCCATTCCTGCTTTAGTTAATTCATTTGTAATTCCTGGGTATAATTTTCCACCTTCAACTTTACATCTTGGCTCAAGAGCTTCTTTTACAGGTACAAGTCTAACTTCATCTCCTGGCTTTACAAGCTTAAGATCTGCAGATATAATATGTTCATCTTCACATATCAAAGCCAATGCTTCTTCTTTATTAATGATAAGTTTTGAGCCTTTTAACTCAGTGTTTTCACCGAACTCAATACTTTCGACATAAAAATTGCCGATTTCTAACTTCATAGTCTTACCTCCCAAGTAATGCTTGCTCTTATAATATTTAAGCGTCAAATAAGCACTTTGCTCATCAACTTAATCGAATTATAACACAATCGTTTTTATTTTGTAATCACGATTATTTTATGACTAAGATTAAGTTGTGTGAATATTTAGAGTTTTATTGTCTATTATTAATAAAGATAGCTAATAAATAGCTTAGAAAAAGTATTACTTTTTAGCAATACCTTTCGTTAATCTATTAACAAATAGGTGTTTTTGCAGTTACTTAGACTACTTTATTTTTTCCAATTCCATCTCCTAGTATTTACAAGCCTCTTAGTACTAGTCTATAAATTTTACAATTCATTATATTTAGTATAAAATAATTTTATAGAGTATAATTTTCATCTTGGCTTGGAGGTACATATGACTAAAAAAGAAATTCAAAGACTTCGAACTATGAAGTATTTTATAGACGCAGCAAACAATATTATTGAAGAAGAAGGTATTGAAAAAGTAACTATTAGAAAAGTTGCAGATATCGCTGGATACAACAGTGCGACTATCTACAACTATTTTGAGAATTTAGATCATCTTATGTTTTACTGTTCCATGAAGTATCTAAAGAATTATGCCTTTAGACTACCAAAAGAACTTGTCACAGATAAAGGTGGTGTGGAGAAATTTTTATCAACATGGTTCGTATTTTCTGGAGAATCATTTAAAAATCCAGCTATATTTTATTCACTATTTTTCTCAAAGTTTTCATCGAACTTTAATGGAGCAGTAAAAGACTATTATGGTATGTTCCCAGAGAATCTTAGCTCAATGCCTGAAGAGTTCATGCCTATGATGCTTGAGCGCAATATCTATCAAAGAGACTATAGAGCGCTTGAACTTTGTGCAAAAGAAGGTTATCTAAGAAATGACGATCTAAAAGAAATAAATGAAATGATAATGCTTATGTATCAAAGTATGTTACTTAGGTTAAACAACCAAGAGATGGACTGTAGTAGTGAGGAAGCCGTTGAAAAGATAATTAAGTACATTAGAGTCATACTAGCTAACTATCTTTTATAATAACGATTTCTTAAAAAAGCTCTTTTATTTTTAAAACAAGAACTTAATATTAACTTAAAAAATCGCTAGGTATTAGATTTATACCTAGCGATTTCTTTATATCTATTCTAAATAGTTATTTTTAATAAAAAATTTAAAGTTCATACAAAAATCTTCTATAGCGAGTCTATAAGAAGCTCACTTATTCTTCTCTTAAGATCCGCTTCAATCGAAAGTGATATTACTTCTTTTATAATGTTCTTGTCTATATCTGATGAAACTAATTCCTTTTCATCAATTTCTTTTAGCTTTCCTACTACTGATTTAAACCTTTCCATTTCTTTTGATACTCTTATCTGCTCACTTTTATAATAACCATAGTATTTGTCTATAGTTTCATCTGATTTTCCAATCACGTCAAAGAATATCTTAAGATCACTAATCGAAAGTACATTTTTCATCTGATATATCATAGTGAGTTTCATAATTTGATCTTTAGTGTATTTCTTTTTAAGCGGTGCCTCAACAACCTTACCTTTAACATAATTGTTTATCATAGTTTTTGTAAGTGTCTTATCACCATCATTTCTATTTAGCTTAGATAAGTTATCCTCAAGTAGAAAGGTCAGTTGATCCATATAAAGTGGAATGCTTGGTATCTCTTTTTCATCTACAACACTATAATCAAGAATCTTTTCAATTTTATTCATATTACCTCCAACGTATGCTTTTTAATATTATACATCATAATAGTTATAATTAAAAGGTTACATAGTTTTAATAACTACATTGTTTACATTTTTTAAAAACGTGATATAATTTATTTAGCACGTAGTTTCGAAAACTACTTAGAAAGATTTAGGAGGTCACATGGAAAAATATATAAAGGAACCAATAAATTCAATTACTCATCTCATAGGTGCAGTACTTTCAGGTTTTGCATTAATTTATATGTTGTATAGATCTATTTTGAATGGAAGTCCTTATCAAATTGCAGCGGCTATAACTTTTGGCATAAGCTTAATACTACTTTACACAGCTTCTACTGTTTATCACTGGGTATTTTCTTCAGAAAAAGTCTATACTATACTTAGAAAAATTGATCACAGTATGATATATCTTCTTATAGCTGGTACATATACACCAATTTGCTTAGTTACACTTAGAGGAAAACTAGGTTGGATACTTTTTACTCTTATATGGACACTTGCTTTTTCAGGTATAATTATGAAGATATTTTGGCTCAACGCACCTAGATGGTTATACACTGCATTTTACGTTATCCTTGGTTGGTTAGCTATATTCTTTATAGGTCCCATCTATAAAGCTCTTCCTACAAATGGATTTATATTACTATTTGCTGGTGGAGTACTATATACTGTTGGAGCTTTTATATATGCTACTAAACTTCCAATTTTTAAATTTAAGTACCTAGGTTTTCACGAAATTTTCCATTTATTTATACTACTTGGAAGCCTAAGTCACTTTATTATGGTAAGCAAGTATATATTAATATAACTGTATAGTTTTGCAAGTCAATATAAAGTTTCATAATTTTCTGCCGATAAACCTTTTATATGAATGGATATCAATTACAAGCTTTCACTTGTTTCCAAGGAGGGAGAAAAATGAATGAAATTAAATTACCAAAATTTGCATTAGATATTTCGAATGATAAGAAGCTTGATACTAAAATAAAATCTAACGGCAATAAAAGCTCAAATGCTGCTGTAGTAACTAAGTCGACAGATGAACCTGCTGTAGTATATGAAGCAAGCGATGCTAAAGATATACTTAAAAATTATGATAAACAAGGTCACATCTACAATAAGTCACGCATCGATGAACTAAAATCTGAGTCTGATGTAAAACTTAGTGGACTAAGAGATGCTGTCAAATCTATGATTGAATCGCAAGGACATAAATTTGAAGATATAATGAATTTATTAAATGACCCAAGTAACATTAATGAAAATGGTAATTTAGTTGATGAAAACGGTAATGAAATTATAATCAAAATAGATGACGAAACTAAACAAAATGCCATTGAATCTATTTCAGAAGATGGTTATTATGGTGTTGAAAAAACATCTGCAAGAATGATTGAATTTGCTAAAGTTATATCTGGAAATGATCCAAGTAAGGTTGATTCACTAAAAGAAGCTATCTCTGATGGCTTTGAAGCTGCTAAAGATATATTTGGTGGAGAACTTCCTGAAATTTCACAAAAAACTTATGACGCAGTTATGGAAGGTCTAGATAAGTGGGCTAGCGGAGACCAAACTAATGAAGTAAATAATAGTAGCGCTAAATCAAGAGACAGTCGTATTAAATAATTGATATAACATCAATAAAAAATTAAACTTATTTAAATAAAAAAATAGCTATTATTAGAAGTTGAATTCTAATAATAGCTATTTTGTTTATTTTACTGGCCTTTGTACATTTTATCAATTTCTGATTGGATCTCTGAATCTTCTAAGAACTCATCAAAGTCCATCGGCTTATCAAATATTCCATTTGGAGTGATTTCAATAACTCTATTTGCAATAGTTTCAACAAACTTATGGTCATGTGATGTAAACATCATAGTTCCAGTAAATGATGTTAAACCATTATTTACAGATTGAATTGATTCAAGGTCGAGGTGACTCGTAGGTTCATCAAGAAGTAATACATTTGCTCCTGAAAGCATAAGTTTAGAGAACATACATCTAACTTTTTCTCCTCCTGAAAGTACGCTTGCACTCTTAAGTGGCTCTTCGCCAGAGAATAACATTTTTCCAAGGAAACTTCTAATAAATGTTTCATTTTTTTCCTCTGAAAATTGTCTTAACCAGTCAACTAATGTACCCTCAGTATCTTGGAAGTAAGATGTATTATCACTTGGTAAATACTCCTGTGAAGTAGTTATACCCCATTTGTACGAACCAGAGTCTGGCTCCATTTCTCCTGCAAGAATCTTAAGTAGCGTTGATGCTGAAGAAGAGTTTCTACCAAGTACAATTGTCTTATCACCTTTGTTAAGTGTAAATGAAACATTATCAAGTACTTTAACTCCATCGATCTCTTTTGTTAATCCTTCTACAAGTAGTACATCTTTTCCAGCTTCTCTATCTGGAGTAAATCCTACAAATGGATATCGTCTAGTTGAAGGCTGAATATCTTCTATAACAATTTTGTCGAGTGACTTCTTTCTAGATGTTGCTTGTTTTGCTTTAGAAGCATTTGAGCTAAATCTAGCAATGAAGTTTTGAAGTTCTTTAACACGTTCTTCTTTTTTCTTGTTCTGATCTTTCATAAGTCTAAGCATAAGCTGACTTGATTCATACCAGAAATCGTAGTTTCCAGGGAATAGCTTAACTTTACTAAAGTCGATATCAACCATATGAGTACAAACCTTGTTTAGGAAGTGACGGTCATGGGATACTACTATTACTGTTTTTTCAAAGTTAATTAGGAATTCTTCTAACCAACTAATAGCCTTAAAATCAAGGTGGTTGGTTGGCTCATCCATAAGAAGTATATCAGGAGATCCAAATAGAGACTGAGCAAGTAAAACTTTTACTTTGTCAGATCCTTTTAAATCAATCATTTTCTTTTGGTGTAGATCTTTAGTAATACCAAGACCCATAAGGATTTTTTCAGCATTTGTTTCTGCTTCCCATCCATCTAGCTCTGCAAATTCACCTTCAAGTTCTGAAGCTAAAAGTCCATCTTCTTCAGAAAAATCTTCTTTCGAATAAAGAGCGTCTTTCTCTAAAGTAATTTCATATAGTCTTTTGTGACCTATAATAACTGCGTCAAGAACTAACGATTCATCAAACTCAAAGTGGTCCTGTTTAAGTACTGCAAGTCTTTCGCCGGGAGTGATGTGTACATCACCATTATTTGGCTCAACATCGCCTGATAAAATCTTTAAAAATGTAGACTTTCCAGACCCATTTGCACCAATAACACCGTAGCAGTTTCCTGCTGTAAACTTAATATTAACATCTTCAAATAACTTTTTATCTCCATATCTTAAACCAATACCTGTTACTGTAATCAAATTAAATATGCCTTAGTAATTCTTTCCCTAAGGCTACCTCCTCTCAAAGCTTATACCACGAATAATCATATAAATTATTCTTCTAATAATTATTTTATTAATATATATTAAAAAGTCGTACTTATATGCATCCAATATTTAATGCACTTTTACCTAACGACTATTTTTGAACCAACAAAAAAGATTGCGCATTAAATGTGCAATCTTCTTATCCCCATATATTATACTGCTTTTTAGGAAATATTAAAACTCTTTTTTGTATATTTTAAAAATAACTTCGTTTTTTCCTTCTTTATATAGCAATTCATTAGTATATAAATCAATTCATTCAAATTTTATGGAAAAAATATAAGTCTAATTATGTAGTTATTTTCCATTTATAATCTCTTTAGCTTTATCAATTGATTTTTTTATCCCTTCATATCCAGTACACCTACATATATTACTCTGTAAATATTCTTTCGCATCTTCATCTGTGCAGTTTGGATTATCATTTAAAAGGGCAAAGGAATTAAGTAAAAATCCCGAAGTACAGAATCCGCACTGAAAGCCTCCCTCTTCTTGGTAAGCCATCTGGACCGCTGTGTCTTTAAGACCTTCTATAGTCACAATTTTTTTATCTATACCGTCAATTGCAAGTAACATACACGACTTTACAGGTTTATCTTCTAGTAATATAGTACATGCACCACAGTCGCCATTTTCACAACCTGCTTTAGCGCCAGTTAGTCCAAATTTTTCTCTTAGTACACTTAGTAGAGTATCCGAAGGTTTAATGACAGCGGATCTACTCTCACCGTTTATATTAAAGTTTGCTTTAAAATATCCCTTGTAACTATTCATTAGAAGCACCTCCAATATAATCAAGTCCATCTTTTATAGAGTCTTTTAAAAGTTTTGTTCTAAAGGCTTTTGAGGCTTTTATGTCCTCACGAATTGGATACGGGAAATTCGCTATAATCTCTTCAGAAATTTCTGCGTGGGATTTGCTAGCACTAAGTATTTTGTCTAACTCATCACTTCTAATTGGGAAGCCAGTAACTCCACTAAAGGCAGCTCTTAGTACTCCACGTTCTTCTGAAATTACAATGTGGAATATTGGATAATCAATTTCTCCGATCTTAACCTTTCTTTCTCTATAATAGTTTTTCGAAACAGATGTTTTTTTAACTTTTATAGCAACCAAAAATTCGCCATCTTTTAATAGAAGTCGTTTATCATACGCCTCATTAAAGGGAACTTCTCTAACACCTATATCTGTTGCTATAAGACATGTTGACTCAGCTAACATAAAGGCAAGTACTATCTCACGGTATGGAAGTCTTCCACATATATTGCCACCTATAGTAAGGGAATTTCTAACCGTATGATCCGCTACTTTTCTACTAATTTCAGTAAGCATAGGATAATAGTTTTTCTCTACAAGTTCATTTAAAGTAAGAGCGCTACCAAAGTATAGATAATCACCTTCTTTTGATAACTGCCTACATTCTTTTATTCCCTTTATATCTATAAGAGCATCTGCTGTTACTGATTCTTTTCTAAATGATGTTACTATCTCAGTTCCACCAGCGTAATATAGAGCTTTTTTACCTGATACACTTAACTCTTTATATAAACTTACTGCACCATCTAAACTATCTGGTCTGTAAAATTCAAAATCAAAACTTATCATTTTACTCCCCCCTTTCTAGACTTGTCCATATACTTTCAGCTGTTAATGGCAGTGAATTAAATTCATGTTTTAATGCCTTTGAAATCGCATTTGCTAATGCTCCTGGCATACCAATAACTGATTGCTCACCAAGCCCTCTTGCTCCAAATGGCCCGTCTTGTTGTGGTGTCTCTAAAAAGTCCACTATAAACTCTGGCTGCTCACCGTACCTAAAAACTTTAAAGTCTCTTAAAGTTTCATTTTGAACCTGTTCTCTTGAGTTAAATTCAAACGCCTCATAAGAAGAGTATCCAAGGCCCATAAGCATACCACCAACAATTTGTCCTCTAGCAATTTCTGGGTTTATAACTCTACCAACATCCATACAACAAGCTGCTTTTAAGATCTTATATGAATAATCTCTTGGATTTATTTCAACAACAACACCCTCTGCTCCAAGTGTCCACTCAAGGTCTGGGTGTCCTTTTCCAGTTTCAGGATCAATTCCAGTAAGTCGTCTAGTTATATATCTTCCACGACCTATGACCTGACCATCTATAGCGTTGCCATTCTCATAAACATATCCAAGAACTATATCTTTAAATTCGATTCTCATATGCGGTTCATCTTTTATAAATACAAATCCATCACCTATATCTAGATCTTCTACCGGACATCTAAAGACCTTTGAAGCAGTCATTTTGATTTGTCGAGTAGCATCATCACATGCATCTATTGCAGCACGTCCAGCCATCATTAGACCACGAGATGCTGCAGTTGCCCAGTCATGTGGAGATGTTTTTGTGTTGACTTCTAGCTGAACGTGAACCTTATCTATATCAATACCTAATCTAGTTGCAACAATCTGGCAAAGACCAGTTTTAGTTCCTTGACCTATCTCAACTACACCAGATTGTATGTTGCAGCTACCATCTTCGTTAAATGTCAGTATTGCACCCGCATCTGTGTTTGTTGGCATTGCAGGAGCCTTCCATAATGATGTAATTGCCTTTGATACGATATTGCCATTATCAAGAGTTTTTACGTCAAAGTCATCCCACTCTAGTCTCTTTGATACTGTTTCAAGACAGTTTTTTAAATCCCCTGTAT
This sequence comes from Acidaminobacteraceae bacterium, assembly GCA_049647005.1. Classification (GTDB taxonomy): domain Bacteria; phylum Bacillota; class Clostridia; order Peptostreptococcales; family Acidaminobacteraceae; genus JBARWW01. The sequence continues at coordinate 11,227 of JBARWW010000111.1, forward strand.
TATCATCTAGTATAGATTGCACTGGAGTTGTATCTCCTTTTTTTATAGCGTTTAATAGTCTAAGTTCAAGCGGATCCATATCCATTTTTTTAGCAAGTATATCTATAGCTCTCTCCATGGCATAAGAAACTTCAACATGACCAAATCCTCTATATGCAGTTGCAAAAGGATGATTTGTATATACACATAGTGAATCACATTTTACATTGGCTATATTATATGGGCCTGTACATGATATTGCAGCTGCGCGACTTACATTAACAGCGTAATCAGCATAAGCACCACTATCAAACATATACTTTAATTCTACACTCTGAAACTTTCCATTTTCATCAGCAGAAAGCTTAACCTCTGCTTCAAGTCCCATATGTCCAGGAGATGAAACCAAATCAAGTTCTCTTGTATTAACTAATTTTACTGGTCTTCCATCTACTGCTTTTGATAATAGATAGGTAAGCCCTTCGAGTTGTATACCCGCTTTGCCACCAAAACCACCTCCAATTGGAGGTGCTAAAACTGTAATTTTTCCAGCCTCTATACCAAAGTACAAAGCCATAAGATCTTTAACTACAAACGGTGCCTGTGTAGTTGAACTAATGATAACATCACCATTAGCATCTATCTCTGCTATCGCTGCTCTTGGTTCCATGGCAACATGATCACCCGTTGGAATAGAACATTTATTTTCTATTATATATTTTGATTTTTTAAATCCACTATCAACATCACCTTTTCTAATCTTTGTTTCATTTGCTATATTTGTATTCGAAACAGGCCTTATGGCTGATATATGGTTATATTTATCTAAGTCTTTATGTATTTTGGGAGCATCTTCTTTTAAGGCATCACTTGGACTCTTAATTGTAGCAAGCACCTCATACTCTATGTCTATAAGTTTAAGTGCAGCATTTGCCTCCTCAAAGGAATCAGCAACTACAGCTGCAACTGCTTCGCCATAGTGCCTAACAAATCCACGCGCAATTGGAGGTTTATCACCAAGATAAAGGCCAAAGTTAAAGTCAAAGTCATCACCAATTAAAACGGCCCTTACACCACTAGCTAATTTTGCTTTTCCAGTGTCAATATTAAGTATTTTAGCGTATCCATGAGGACTATATTTTATAGCTCCATGCAGATATGATGGATCATAATAATCGTTTAGATATTTTTGCTTTCCGGTTACTTTATTTAAACCTTCTTTTCTAAGTATCGACTTGCCAACATAATCATTTTTGTTTTTCAAATCTTCACCTCATCTAATCAATAATATTTATAATATTTATAATATTTATTCTTTCTTAGCAATCAAACCTATATCTACTTCTTATAATACTACTTTTAGTAATAGTTCGCTTTTCATTTACTACTTTCCTCTTAATAAAACAAACTTAAAATATTCTTGTTAATATGCCATAAATTGCTTGCATAAGATATGTTGCCAATAACTATACAAAGTACTTAACAAAGCCAAGTATCACGCCTATAAAGATTACAAACATTGCACTAGCTTCTTGGAATCCACCAGAATATTTTCTTTCCTCTTTTACAAACCTAAGAAGTACATACTTATAAATTAGAACTCCAATAGCTATATAAATAGTGTATATTAGCATGGATTCTATAAGGTTTGAGTATTTAAACATATAGCTCATATTAAACTGAGATTCAAATATCATTCGCTCACCAAAGTAAGATACTATTGTAAGTATAGTCATATATATTATAGATGCTTTCTTAAATCCATCCACTATAAACACTTCTTCTTCTGGTTTTTCTTCTAAATCATTTATTAATACATCGCTTAGATGATCGATTTCATCTAGTTTTTCAGGTTTTTTCCTAAATAATATAGTCGATAACTTTACAAATAAAATTACTGTGCCCATATTGATTATATCAAATATAATTCTTGCATCTATCATATAATTTCCAGCTTTTATCATACTCTTTCCTATATATCCATTGAAAAGTGGCATACCTGTTATCGTAAGCATTCCAACTATAAACCCTAATGAAATTATTTTAGATTTTCTAAACACATTGTGTATATGCTTTATATTTCTCTCAGATGATGCACTTATTATAGCTCCAGCACATAGGAAAAGAAGACTTTTGGATAAAAAATGATTAAATATATGAAGTAGCGCACCTAAGTTTGCCGCTTGATCATATGCGCTAACTCCAATTATAATAAGACCAATCTGTGAAATTGTTGAGTATGCCAATATTTTTTTTATATCCAACTGTAATATCCCATATAAAGCTCCAACAAGCGAAGTTACTATTCCAAGTACAAACAATAAATTATATAAATCTTTATTATTGAATATAGAAAGAGTCATTATAAGCCCATATATGCCAGTTTTGACTATAAGTCCAGATAAAAGAGCGGATATAGAAGACGGCGCCGAACTATGTGCTATAGGTAACCAGCTAAATAGTGGAACAATTGCTGATTTCATAGCAAATGCAGCTATAAAAAGTCCTATAGCAAATTTAAATATGGTCTGTGATTCATACAAATATGCATTTGCAGTAATCATCGATATATTTAATGTTCCAAACTTAATATACATTATGATAACACCTAGGAAATAAATGCTCATGGCAAGTGAATTGTATATCAGATAATAAAAACCTGCTCTAATAGATTCACCATCTTTTTTATATATGATAAGTATACTCGAAATTATTGTGTTAAGTTCAAGCAGTATATACATGGTAAACAAGTCATTTACACAAAACATTGCATATAAGGAACCTTGTAGAAAGAGAGTGAAAAATAAAAATTTATGATCATTTTTCCGTTCTTCCCATACATATAAAACAACATACCAAAATGATACGGTAACCATCGCTAAAAATAGCATGTTAATATATCCAAGTTTTAGTTCTATAGCTATCCCATCTTTCCATCCACCCAGATTGAACATAATAGTCCCGCTTGATCTCCATAGATAAAGAAGCCTAAGGAACATTATGGTCTGAAAGGCTTGAAGCAAAAATATCATTCTATTAAATTTTACGTTTTGAGTAATATAAACACCTATAGCAAATACTATTGGCACAAATATTAATGAAAGTAAGATTAAAAGCATATAATTACCCCTTATCAAATATTTTTTTCCATTCTAAAGTACCATAATAATGAAATATCTTTATACTCATCATAAGGGCAAGCGCTGTTGTTGACGCACCTATAACTATCGCTGTTATTATTAGCGCCTGTGGAACAGGATCTACCATTGAAGCATCTGCAATACCAACTATGGGTATTGATGAGCCCATCTCTCTCGCGGAAAATACAAATATTAGTATTAGAGCTGTTTGTGCTATATTTAAAGATATTATTGTCTTAACTATATTTTTACTATTTATTATCCCAAAGCCTCCAACTATAAATACTAAGAAGGCCACTATAATAGGAGCAATCACGCCTTCCCCTCCTCTATAAATATCGATGTAATACCTATAATTCCAAGTGTTACTTTGAGCCCAATTATAGTATTAAGTAGTATCAAATTTAGAACCTTATACGTATATCCCATACCAAATGTAAAACTGCTAATTGGAGTTCCCTTAGTAAAGTATGATGAAAAGGCTACTATCAAAAGAACTATAAAGAGTATCTTCTCAAGTTTCAGTACTATTTTTACATTTAAAGAGTTTTTTCCACTTATAAAATAAAGTATAACGTAGCTTGACCCAAGTACTACGCCGCCTTGAAAGCCACCACCAGGTGACAAATCACCATTTAAAATTATATATATACCATATAAAAGTATAAAAGG
>JBARWW010000112.1:0-4246 GCA_049647005.1 Acidaminobacteraceae bacterium
TCATATATCTGATTATTGGATCCATTTGATACCGTATATATAAATTCTGGTTTGCTAAGTATACTTTTAGATGTATATTCTAATTTAGCAATTTCACCAACATACATAGTCTTAGGTAAGTTATCGAATTTAAAATTATAAACTAAAGAATCGTTAAGCGGAACATCTACAGTTAATTCTGTTTTATCTTTAGTATTACCATTGTTTGTTGAAACAGTTATAAAAGTCACACCTGATGCTCTTGGTATAATTTTTCCATCATTAGTTACGTAGGCTACATATGGAACTGAACTTGAAAATTTAACATTTTCAAGTTTATCATCCTCATCAATACCATCAATATAATTAATTTCATAATTTAAAATGTTTATATCATCTAATTTTTTCACAAAAATTTTATCTTCTTTAACTTCAATTGATTTAACTATAGGGTTAACTACTAATGGAATAATACTTCTTTTATTGTCACCATCAGTTATAGTAATATAAACAACACCTATATTTTTTGCTGTGATTTCACCAGTTCTTGAAATAATTGCTATTGATTCATCCGAAGATATATATCTATAGTTGTAATTAGATTTTAATTTATCGTTACTCCTAATTTCTATTCTTTGCGTTTTACCTATATTAATTTTTTCTTCATAAGTAACATCTATATCAAGTTTTTCACTATCAACTATAATCTTCATATAATCCTTATGCGACCCATCTTTTGAAGTTGCTACTATATAACTTGTCCCATTAGATAAAGTCCTTAAAAGGCCATTTTTGTCTATTGTAGCAACTTTTTGATTTGAAGATGTCCATATCAGTTCGTCTGATCTTAAAGTGTCTTTATAATCATAATAAAAAATAGCTTTTAAATTTAATGATTTATCTTTTGGAATATATAATTCATCAACACCTATATCTATAGACTTTACTTGATTTTTAATCGTTAAATTTATATATATCCTTTTATTTTTTAAATCATCATAGCCTATAATTTGTACTTTCCCATCCTTAATGCATTTGATATCACCATTTGGAAATATATCTACAAGATCATAGTTTGACGCAGACCATTTAAATGTATAGTCAGTATAATTTTCTACTATATTTTCAATGCTTTTTTCAATATTAAACTCATCACCTATATACTTAGATAATGTATACACTTCATCTAAAGCAAAAGATCCACTGAAAGTCATAATGCTAAATAATAAAACCAAAATAATTTTTTTCATAATACATCCCCCTAGTCCAATTTTTGTATAAGATTTATACTTCTTACTTGACCTGGATAATTATATATGCTTTTTACAATAATATATGTGTCTGAACCCTCATAAGAAACATCTGTAGATATAAAAATTGATTTATCATCAATTTTAATTAATTTTGACGGAAGATACCTTTTTGAAAGACTACCAGTCTTTACTTCAAATTCATAATTAGATATATCTACTAACTCTTGCTCTCTTATATAATCTGAAAACTCAATATAATAATAGTTGCCCATCTTTTTAATTAACGATATTTGAGGCGAATCTATAGTTTCTGAAATTCCTATAAAATTCATCTCAATTCTTGTTTTTAAACTTCGCTCATAAATGTCTCTTATGCCACTACTTATATTGATTTTATATTCTGTATTATCTTTAAGATAATTTGATTGACTTAAATATAAAAGTAATCGTTTAGAGTCGCTTGGATCTATCATTTTTTTAACTATAGTAGTTCCTCTATCAATTGATATAGCTGCAGAGTTTGACAATTCACTTAATTCCATATCAAAATCTAATGCTATTATTCCCTTATTTAAAACTAACAGTCGGTTTAACTGTGGATATTTTCCACTATCTATAGCATATCCAAGTTCACTTGTGTATGTTCCAACTAAATCACTATTAAATACATCGTATATCCTTGAAACTTCGACGGCGTATGATCTGCTAGTGTTTAGAGACGGAAATCTAATGACAACTTCAAACAATTCACTATCTGTGTTTTCAACAAATACTTTATCCGGTCTTATAATTGCACCATTGGATAGATCTTTTAGTATATAACTACTAATGGATTTAGCTGAATTTTTATCAAAAGCTCTATTAAATGTAATTGATACATGTCTATTATCTAAATAAGTAGCCTCATTTACATAAAAACTTTCCATAATTTTATCTGATCCAGAAAATCTATATGTATCTCCCTCGCCTTCACCCATATAAAGATCGTATCCACTTTTTAAATCTCCACGAACAAATAAATCATATGTATAGGAAGAAGAAATTTTACTATCTAGAAATTTAATGTAAACCGCATTATCTACGTTTGGAATTCTTTTAACCTGTATGTTTTTGAAACTTCCATCAACTAGATCTTCATTTGCTTTACCAAATTTATATAGTAAAACTTGCTCCGATTCATCTGTTATCGGATTAGAAAAATATACCTCAATAAGATTATCGCTCACAGGCTTTATAGCCTTTATATTGAACTCTGAAACTTCATAGTCGGTTGCTTTTGGACCTTCGAAATTCTGACTGAATTCTTCAACTAAATTTGAATCTTTATCCATTATATTTTTCAAAACTATCTTATATGATTTAAAGTTTTCAATTGGATTTATAAGCGTAAATTTCAATTGATCATCAATTATATTTATCTGAGGTGAATCAATCAAAATATCATCTCTGTAGAACATAATTTGATCTATAGATTCTATAGATTCATTTAAATTTATTATAAAAGAGTTTAAATCAATTAATTTGAATTCTTTGATTGATGTAACTATTTTATCTGTCTTTATAAGATTTTTACTCTCTGCAAAGCTTAAACTTACAATACCTCTTTCGATTAATCTATCAATAGGTGTTTTTTTACCATCTTTCATATTAAGAGTCAATGAATTATGTAATAAATTAACAACATCACCTCTATTAAAGTCTATGTTATCATCAATCCTAACTGCGTATGATATATCTTCATACAAACCAACTTCGTATGCTTTTCTATACACATCATCCCATGAAAAATCATCGTCAACTTTAAAATCCATAGATGATATAAGCATCATAAGAAAGGCTTTTTCACTTACATAATCTGTAGGTTTAAATGTACCATCAGGATATCCCTTTATAATTCCATTTTTATAGCAGTAACCTATATAAGGCATATACCATTCTTTTGAATCAAGATCATTAAAGTTACTTATTATATAGCTATCTTTATTCTGTAAAACTTCATTCTCCTTACCTACAAACTTAACTATAAATGCTGCGGCTTCACTTCTTTTGAGCATACCGTCTAAATTGTAGCTGTTACCATCACCTTTTAATAGGTTAAGTTCATTTAAAAGTTCTGCACTTGAATTATCACCATATGAAATTCCAAAACTTAGTGACAATATTAAAGCTATAATTAAAATACTTCTGTTTAATTTCATAATACACCTCTTTTTTTATTAGTATGATTACTTATATTATAATTAATTGTAATGCCTTTTTCTATTTAAAGCAAAAAAAGTATTTGAATTGTAATCCAAATACTTTTTTTATCTCTATTTTATAAGTGTTATATTTTCATCTACATAAGCTTTTGCTTCCATAACTTTCATAGCCATAGTAACTCTTGTTCTATTATAAATTATTTCTGATGATATTAGATTTTGTTTTGACTTAGTATAATCAAATAAACTAATTAATCCATTATCAAATCTTATCTTCATAGAATTAGAATTTTTTAAATCTAAGTTATATTGCATCTGGGCAATAGCATATTTATTTTTTTCTATTTTGAGTTCATTCGATAATTTTATTAAATTATACTCTATATCTGATTTTATATCATTTATTTTTAAGTTGTTTTCTTTTATCGAATCATTTATATTATTCATCTCTACAACTATACTATTAAAACCTGCATTACTAGTTTTAGTAGCTAATGTTTTTTCGCTAATTTCATTTTGAAGTTCAAGCGACTTAATTTGATGACTATTTATAAATGCTAATTCTTTTACTTTACTAACATCTACCGAGTAATCAGTATTTACTTTAGTAATATCAATAATTTCAAAATTAATATCTGCCGATAATTCTTTAGAACGAGTAATATTTATGTTTTTCTTTAAAGTTTCAAAGTCATTTGTATTATTCAAATATAATATATACGAAGTATAATAGGCTTGCTCAAATTTCAGTAAATCTATTTCTGAAATTATACCAAGCTCCTTTTCCTTCTTTTTCGATTCAAACTCTCTTAA
>JBARWW010000113.1:0-20693 GCA_049647005.1 Acidaminobacteraceae bacterium
GTATTAGAGCGTCACGTGGCCATATATTACCCGCAAGGTAATCTGATAAAAAATATAATACACTTGATGAAATTATACCAACGAGTGTCATAAGTAAAAGTGTAATTTTAAATATTCGATGTGCTTCGCTATATCTATGGAGTGCAACCTTTTCAGCAATTAATTTAGAAACAACAACAGGTATACCAAATGTTGATAGTGCAAGTAGAGCAGTGTATATGAGATATGGGTAGCTATAAAGACCAAAACCTTCTGCACCAATCATCCTAGTTAATGGAACTTTAAATAAAAAACCTAAGAATTTTACGCTTATGCCAGCGCTCGCTAATATAATAGAATTTTTAACAATGCTCTTGTTTTCCAAACGTAATCACCCCCATAGATGTTAAATTAATTATACATTTTTTGCTTAGGAAATAATAGTTTTAATAAATTTCAATGTATTTTATAGTTTATATAATTAGTTTAATGGATACATATATATTGTAGGAATAACATTTATCCCTTCATAGATTAAAATAAATTTAAAATAAATTATATGGGGGTCAATTATGAATATAGAAGCTAAGACAATAGATGAGTATATTGAAAAAGTTCCTGAAAATAGGAAAGAGGCGTTTATAAAACTAAGAGATGTTATAAAAGCAAATATACCAGATGGATTTGAAGAAACTATGAGTTATGGAATGATCGGTTATGTTGTTCCTCATAGCATCTATCCAGATGGATATCATTGTGATCCTAGTTTGCCTTTACCATTTATAAATATAGGCATACAAAAGAATTTTATAGGAGTATATCATAGTGGAATATATGCAGTTAGTGAACTTGAGAAGTGGTTTAGATCTGAGTATGCAAAGAGATGCAAGTATAAAATAGATATGGGTAAAAGCTGCATAAGACTTAAAAAAAATGATGACATACCATATGAACTAATAGCGGAACTTGTTAGGCGTATAAGTTTAGATGAATGGATTTCTATATATGGAAAAGCAACTAGCAAGTAGTAGAAATAAAGAATTGCAAAATTTGAAGTTGCCAAAAGTGTAATTATTAGAGTGGGAAAAATAAAAAAAACTTCGTTCGTGAATATTAGGAAAATAGAGATAACGTCGATAAATGTCGAATTGATGTTGGTGTATTGTCGCAAAAATCATAAACTGTGAAATCAATATTGAAATTATATACAGAGAGTATTTATATTTATGTAGCAAACATGAAAATGATAAATAGGTATTTGAAATTTTGTGATAAGAAGAATAATGTGAATTGCCTATATAAGCATGTTTTATGTAATATATAAATTCGACTTATAATTATACAAGAAAAGTGTTTGTTAAAAATATACAAAATTATCTGATATGCAATAATAACAAAGGTAAATTGTCGTAAAATGTAATGAAAAATATTTTGTTCATATGATTTTTACTAAAGGAATGCAAGTTTTGTGTTATACTTTTCCTTGTGTCATAAATTAAATTGTATCTAAATATAATTTTATAATAAGAATTAATTGTATATGAGCATAACTATATTTACAAAAGTTTTTTAAAAGGGGCGGTTTTTATGAAAAAATCAGAGAACGTTAGGGTTAAACGTGGTATACGACAAGTAATTTTAAGTGGTTTTTTAGTGATACTTATTTTAACTCAAGTAATCACGAGCGTGGCTACTTATTCGAAATCTTCAAAAGTAATTAGGGATAGTACAATTGAAGCTACAGATGGGATAACAACTGAGATCGGTATTGCAGTTGAAAATTATCTTGCTACTTATGAGCAAATAATAAGGACGTTGGCAAGAGAAGATTCATTGAAAAATTTGAATGGTAACTTAGAGAATGAGTTAAGGACGCTAGATACATTGAAGAATTATGTTGATGTAGATAGTGACATACTATATATATATCTAGGTACAAGTGATGGAAGGATGATAATGAAACCTGATGATGATCTTGGTGATGATTATGATCCAAGAAAACGCGATTGGTATAAGGATACTATTGAGTCAGGTGATTTTATTTGGACAGATCCGTATATGGATGATACTGTAGGGATGATGGTAGTATCTGCTTCTATGCCAGTTTATAGTGATGCTGGGGAATTAACGGGAGTACTTGCGCTAGATTTAGCACTTGGAGCTATAAATGAGCAGTCAAATAAAGTTACGATTGGTGAAAAGGGATATCCAATTGTAGTTGATGCAAATAATATTATTATGGCACATAAAGATTCAGAAAAATTAGGAACCGTGTTAACGTCTGTGGATCTTGTAGAAGCCCTAAAAGATGAAAGTAAAACAGGTGTTACATATACTTATGATTCTAATGGAAAATCAAAAGAAAAGTATGCTGCTATAACAAGGCTTAACAGCACAGGATGGGTTATACTTGCAACAACATACTTTGATGAAATAGATGAAGAGTTAAGTTCACTTATATATATTACGGTATTAGCTTCTGCTGTATCTTTATTTTTATCAGGTATTCTAGTTTTCCTATTAACTAGAAAGTTCATTAATAATATTAAAATTTTACTTTCGACTATGCAAAAAGTGAGAACTGGAGATTTATCAGCAAAATCAAATGTAGACTCCAAAGATGAAATTGGTGTCCTAAGTAGATTCTTTGATGATACTATTTCTGATCTTGGAAAACTTGTAGACAATGTTCAAGGTGCATCTTTAGAACTTACACAAGCATCTCAAAATTTAGCGGCAACGAGCGAAGAAGTTAGTGCATCGTCTGATGAAGTTGCAAGGACTGTTGAGGATATTGCAATTGGCGCACAAGACCAGGCGGAGGATTCGGAGAAAGGATCAATTATAGCAAGTGAATTATCAGAAAAAGTACTGGTATTAAATGAATTAAAGACATCGATGCTTGAGTCAGCTAAAAGTTTACAAGTAGCAAATGATGATGGTATAGAATCTGTAGAAGAACTTAAAGAAAAAAATATTGATTCGATTAAAGCGAATAAAGAAATTGAAAAAGTGATTGGCGAACTTAACGAAAGAACGACTTTGATTGGATCAATTCTAGATTCGATTTCTGCTATTGCAGTTCAAACTAATTTACTTGCACTTAATGCTTCAATAGAGGCGGCTCGAGCGGGTGAACACGGAAGAGGTTTTGCAGTTGTTGCTGACGAAATACGAAAACTTGCAGAAGAGTCATCTACATCTGCAAATGAAGTTAGAGATATCGTTGAGAACATACAAAGTGATAGTAAGAAATCGGTTGATAGTATGGGAGAGTTAAAGTTAATTTCAACTAGTCAAAATATTGCAGTTGTTAAAGTTGTGAAGGCTTTCGAGATGATAAAAAAGGCTGATGAAATTATATCTATTAATATAGAGAAAATTAGTGACTCGGTAACTGGTCTTTCGGAAGATAAAGATAAAATTGTATCAAGTATTGAAAATATATCAGCAGTATCGGAAGAAACTGCGGCGGCTTCAGAAGAAGTTACTGCCTCTATGCAACAACAAGTACATGCTATAGAAGAAGTTGCAAAGTCAGCACAAAGATTAAATGAAATATCACTTGGATTAAGTGAAGAAATATCAAAATTTAGTATCTAAAATAAACTTGAGGCTAATAGTTTTTTATGAACTATTAGCCTTTTATATTTGTCGAAAATTAGTTATAATCTAGAAGTATATAATTACAAATTGTATAACCAGATTGTGAGGTGGATAAGATGAGTGAAGACATACTTTGGGTATGTGATGAGAAGCATAAAGATATATTTGAAAAATTTAAAAATGAAAAATCAATAAAGTTAAAACATTATAATGATAGACCACTGTTTATTATAACGCATGGTTATGGTTCATCTTTTTTTGATTTGCTTAATGTAGCAAGTAGATTATCAAATTTAGAGTTTAATGTTGAGATTGTTATACTTAACGCTCATTGTGACAACTATAATCTTAGTGAGATGAGCTATAGGAAGTGGAGTGAGAGATTAACTGATATATATAAGGCAAATCAAAAAGTCTATAGCGAAATATATTTAATTGGATTTTCACTTGGTGCTCTTTTGTCGCTAGATCTTGCAGAAAATTATGATGTTAATGGAGTAATTACTGTTAGCGGTTACTTAGGTCTTGAGTACTCAACTACTGTAAGTTATCTAAGTGATCTACTTCTCAAGTTTAAAATTGAAAAAGTCTTTAGGGTTATACAGGTCTCAGAAAAAGCAAAGTATGATGTACCGCATCTTAAATATTTACCACTTGAGAATGTAAAGATGCTAGAGGAAAATGCGAATGTAGTTAAAAGAAAAATTTCAAAACTTAAAACTAAAAGATTACACTTTCATTCGGTTGATGATTTAGTTGCATCTTTTAATGAAATTGAAAAAATCACTAAGAAGTACAGCGAAGTAGCAAGAGTGGTTACTTTAAATCATTTGCCACATTTTATGCAGTTTGATGTAGATAACAAAATTATGGTTGATATGATAATCAAATATTTTGGAATAGATGATTTAATTACTAGCAAATCTTTTGATGAGTTGGAAATTGAGTTAATCGAGAGTTTAGATAAAGGACTATATATAGTTAATGAAAGAGCACTAGATATGTTGAGAAAATTATAAAACTTATGTATTAATTACTATAACATAAGGGTATAAACATTATATACAACAAATATTAATACAGGAGATGATTTTATGAAAAATGATTTTATAAAAAAAGTACATTTACTTCTACTAATTATTGGAGCAGCTGTCCCATTAAATTATTTTGTTCAGTTTATAGTTGAGTATGGTTTTGATTTGAGAATGGTTTTTGATCAAATTCATAGTAGTAACATACTTAAATTTGTTGCTTCTAGTGTATTGCTCTCAAGTGTAACATTCTTATACTTTATGTATATAGAATCAAAAAAACATAAAATTTATACGTGGTGGATATGTGTAATTGCAATATTTACAGTTGGTCTATCACTAGCACTTCCTCTATTTTTATATATAAGAGGCGATTACATTGATATTGAAAAGTTAAATGATGGTAAGGTTAAATTATAGAATTAGTGAATTTACAAATCAGTATATCTTATTTTAGAAAAGATATACTGATTTTTCTTGTGTAAAACTATATATGTGATCAAAGCTATTAAAATGAATTTTAGTCAATATCTTCTTTTGAATTTTATCATTCATAAGTGATTTGAAGATAAGATTATGTTATAATTAATACCATTAGATTATTTTGAAATCACTTAGGAAGTTAATATAAATTGATAGAAGGCGGTTTAGATGTTCATAGATAGAAGGAAAAAGGAAAAAGGAAAAAGATATAGAATAATTGTTACTGTAATAATAGTTATTACATCTGTAATATACTTTTACTGGGATAGCTCGAGTGATTTAGACTCAGGTATATACCCGCTAAAAGAAACTGGTGTTTACTTTGTGAAAAAAGTTGATGGAAATGGAACTTTCGATATAAAGATTCCTATTTTATATGTAAGAAAAACCCCACTACAGTTTTCGACGCCGATATTTAGTAATATTGAATTATATAATTCTGAAAATGAACTCATATCAGAGTATACACTAGACTATAAATCGGTAGTTTATTCTAAGGGTATATTAAATAAACAGTCTCATGGTGAAATAAACCTTACAATAAACGCTAAAACCTATGAAGACATCGAAACTGGCGAAGTTGTAACAGAAGAATACTTTAGAAAGCAATTTGATCACATACTTAAAACGCTTATTTTCGATTTTAATGGTCAAAGATATTATTATATGCTTGGAGAAGGTTATAATATTAAAGCGTATTCCTTGAATGATGAATTTTATGATGGTCCTCAAATTAAGAATCTTTCTTATAAAGAAGAAAGCGAGACCGAACCAGGATATATAAATGTAGACTTGAGTGGTGTAAAAAACTATAGTATAAAGAAATCATTTTTATGGTTCCAAGATGGTATTGACAAGCTACTAGAGGATCCAGTTTATTATATAAAAGATAATAGTTTTGATAGTAGCCAAGTCGACGAACTTAAGATAATGGAATTTCCATATCTGTCTGATACAGATGATATAACTATGGTTTACAAAATAGACGAAAATACTCAATTGTATTTACAGGATAAAGTGGCTATAATAAATCCTTTCTATTTAATAGAAGACGTTTATGGCAATCGAGAGTATATAGGTACACAGAGTATGGTGGTTAGTAAAACTGATATATCAGACGCTATAATTGAAGCGTATAGGGTTGAGAAAATTGAAAAGAAAAATTAGAGAGCATTAGGATTATATAAAGTAATGTTTTTCTAGTCTTAAGGAAAACCGAAAAGTCAGAAAATTCTTGAAGCATGTTTATTTATGTGATAAGATGGTTTACATAACGTATTCGACAAAATTTTTAGGAGGAGTTAATGGATCCAATTACACATGCAGTTATAGGTGCGGCGATATCAGCTTTTTCAGGACAACCGGTAGCAATAGACAATCCAGTAACTATAGGCGCAGCACTTGGTGCAATGGCACCAGATCTGGATTTTGTAGTAAGACTTTTTTCAAATGATATGGTTTATTTGAAACAACATAGAGGGATGAGTCATTCAATCCCATTTTTAGCTTTATTTTCAGTTATAATAACAGCGGGGCTTAGCTTCATGTTTCCTACTATGAATATACTAACGGTTTTTATATTTACATTACTTGGGTCAATTTCACATACGGTCTTTGATATATTAAATTCCTATGGGGCTATGCTACTTAAGAAAAAGAAAAAATTAAGTTTACTTACTTTATATGATCCAGTTATATCAGTTCTTGCACTTTATCTTATAATTGTAAGACATCATAGTGCAGTAAGTTATACTACAGTGCTTGCATTATTTGCTGGGTATCTTATTTTTAGGTTTTTATTAAAAAAATCAGTTTTTAAAACAATTAGTAAGTTGTACGAAAATTATGGAACTATAGATACTGTAACAATTCTCCCATCACTTAAGTTCTTTTATAAGTGGGATTTTATAGTAAGCACGAGCACTCACAATATAGTTGGTGTATATAACACTATAAAGAAGGAAGAAAAAGTAGTTAGAGAATATAAAAAGAAAAATATCGAGATGATGGATGTCTTTAAAGCTAGTAACCTCGGCAAGTACTTTATAGACTTTAGTTCAAACTATCATATAGAATACACTAAGAATATGGGTAACATAACTCTAAAGGCAGTAGATCTTAGATATTATTTTAAAGATAACTTTATGCACCATGGAACTTTGATATTAGATGAGAATTATAAAATCTTAGAATCATACTTCCAACCTTATAAGCAGCATAAAATGATAGCAGTTGCTGAGAGTAACTAAATTTCATAAACAAATATATATTTTAAGTCCAATAATAGTAAAAAATTATTGGACTTTTTTTATATTAAGAATTGATGGCACATATTAGATATACTATTTATTTATGTGTATTTGGATATAATAATAAGGTAGGAGTCTTGTAATATAATTTATAATATACAAGTTAAAAATCATAATAGAAATCTACATTTTAAAAGAAATTAGAAAAATTTACAAAGAAAAAATTGTTAATTGGGAACTTTATTTAAAGTAGTTACGTCTTATAAGTAAATAGGGAATAAATAATACAAATTGTTAGCTTACAAATTACCTTGCTAACTTACAAAATTAATGAAAGGAGGGTAATGAATTGACTGGTGCTGAAAAAAAATTAATACAGAATGCTACTAATGGCGATCTTAAAAGTTTTGAAGAACTTATAAAAACTTATCAGCTTTATGCTTACAACATCTCGCTTAAGATGATGGGAAACGAAGAAGATGCCAAAGACACCGCTCAAGATGCACTTATAAAGGTTTATAAAAATCTTAAGTCATTTAAGGGTGATTCAACTTTTTCGACATGGCTTTATCGAATCGTTATGAATACATGCAAAGATGAACTTCGACGCAGAAAGAATCTTATATCAATTGATGAAAAGATGGAAGTAGAAGATGGCGAGATTGGTCTTCAACTAGAAAGTACAAGCTACAATCCAGTAACTGAGTATGAGCGTAGCGATATTAAAGAAAAAATGCAGATAGCATTAAGTAAATTGCCTGATAATAATAAATCAGTAATAATACTTAGGGATATTCACGGCTACTCATATGAAGAAATTTCTAAAATTGAAGATATTGCAATAGGAACTATAAAATCAAGAATTAATAGAGGAAGAAAATTACTTAAAGATATTATAAAGAATGAAATGCATAAGGAGTTTAATCTTTGAGAAAGGAGGACGTAAAATGAATTGTAAAGATATAAACATATTAATAAACAACTTTTTAGATGGCGAGTTAACAGAACTTGAAGCACTGCAATTTGAGAATCATATAGAAACATGTGAAAAGTGCAGACTAGAGTTTGAAGAAATTAAATTTATACACGAAATTGTGGCTGATAGTGAACTTTCTTCTCTTCCAGAAAACTTTGAAGAAGAGTTAAAAGAGAAACTTAAAAATTTAAATATGAAATCAAATGTTGTTTTAGATAAAAAGTTAAGTAAAACATCAAAAAATAGATCATCGATTAAAGAAAAAGCTAAAAGTATTGATTTTGATGCTTTTAAGAAAAGTAGATCAATTACTTTTGTTAAAAAACACAGTAGATTAATAACATCAGTTGCAGCCATTTTTATGATTGGAGTATTTACACTTGGGTCAATGGATAGTCTACCAAGCTATAAATCAAGTAGTGATGAAACCTACTTCGCAAATGATATGGCTTATGATGAAGAAGCGACAGAAGAAATGTCGATGGAAGCTCCAGTAGTAATGACTACTACATCACTTGATTCAAATGAAAGTCTTAAGCAAAACCGTGGCAATGAATCTGTAACCTTTAATGAAGAATTATCATCAGATGGAGCTGAGTACGGGGACATAAATGCGAATTATACTATGTCAACTTCTGATAAGGGCTCGAATAATGCTACAGAAAATAATTATAAAGAAGATAGATTAATCATAAAAAATGGATACGCAAGTATCGAAGTTTTAGATTTTGATAAAACTATGAATGATATAAAAGCATTTGTAATTGCAAATGATGGATATGTATCTGATTTATCTAGTAGTGAGTATGGCGATTATAATGAAGATAAAGATAGATATTATAAATCGGGATATATAAATGTGCGAATACCTAAGCATATATTTGAGCAGATGTTTAGTGAAATTGGAAGTTATGGAAATGTTGAAAGCACAAGTATACAGACAAATGATATAACAGATAGCTATAGAGGCATTTCAGATGAGGTAATTAATCTAGAGATAAGAGAGAAAAAACTTCGTGAAATAATGGAGAAGACAGTTGAAATTAAAGATGTCATCGAAGTAGAACGCGAACTAAGTCGTGTACGAGGTGAAATCAACAGATTGAAAGGAACACTTCAAAACTGGGAAAGCCTAGTTGAACTATCATCTATCAACATTCAAATTTTAGAAGTTAAAACTCTAAATAAGTATATTAAGCCTGTTGATGCAACTCTACTTGAACAAGCCAAATATGCTCTTATAAGAAACCTAAATGACCTAGTTTTATTTGTTGAAAGATTTGTAGTTGCATTTATAGGGAATCTACCAAACTTTATAATTATAGGAGTATTGGCTCTAATTGGGAGATTGGTGTATAAAAGAAGAGGTAAGTAACTATAATAATTTTGCATATTAAAAAGTTGCAAGTTATACATTAGAGAGGAGAATTATAATGAATAAATTATTTAAATTATCAGCAGTATCAATTTTAGCACTTAGTTTAGTATTTGGAGGAGTTATGTCAAAATCAGTAGATTCATCTTACGCTGAGGATCCAAGTGTAACATCTGTAGAAGTTGAAAAAGCAGTTAACAAAGTTACAGTAAATGGAGCAGGAACAGTTACACTAAAGCCAGATGTGGCATACATTAACATTGGTATTAACACAAAGGATCTAGTTGCTTCTGTAGCTCAAGATGCAAATAAAGAAGATATGAATAAGGTAATTGCAGCACTTAAGAAAACTGGAGTAAAAGAAGATAATATCACGACTGAAAACTACAGTATCTATAAGCAAGTTGATTATGATAAAGAAACTAAAATTGAGTATGTAAATGTAAATAATACTGTTAAAGTAAAGGTTAAAGATTTAGAGTCAATTGGGAATTTGATTGATGTATCAGCGGACGCTGGAGCAAATAGTATTAATAGTATTAGATTTGAAGTTGAAGATAAATCGACAGCTTATAATAAGGCACTTAGACTTGCTATGACTGATGCAAAAGGTAAAGCTATTGCTATCATGGGTACGTTTGGAAAAATGCCAGGAACACCAAGTAGTGTAAATGAATCTTCATATAGTGGTGGAATATTCTATGAGAATATACTTTCAGATGTAAGTGCTAAGACTTTAAGTGCTACTACATCAATATCGCCAAAAAACATTGAAGTTACTGCAAATGTTTCTGTTGAGTATAACTACTAGAACTTTATATATAATCTATAAAAATAGAAGATAAACTTTAGGGTGTTAAGTTGTAATGACTTAACACCCTTTTATAATGCATAAGATGCAGTTAATATAATGTTTAAGGGATTAGCATCCTTTTGTTGTTATTGACGTGCTTAACTGTTAAAATGTTAATAGAACAAATGGTCGATTGGACTTTTTATTAATATAATAATAGTAGTGAGGTGGAGTTGAAATTATGAGTGATAAAGTACTTATTATAGATGGAAATAGTTTAATAAATAGAGCTTTTTATGCTATAAGAAATTTAACAAACAAAGAGGGAATTCCAACAAATGGTGTATATGGTTTTCTGAATATGCTCTTTGGAATGATTGACGAGTATGATCCAAAGTATGTGAGTGTTGCTTTTGACTTAAAAGGTCCAACGTTTAGGCACCTTGAGTACTCAGAATACAAAGGTACAAGAACAGGTATGCCAGATGAACTTAAGGTTCAAATGCCGATACTTAAAGAGATTCTTGATAAACTTGGAATACATCGAGTTGAGCTTCAAGGTTTTGAGGCTGATGATTTAATTGGAACAATGGCTACCATATGTTCGAGTAATGGTCTTGAAGTTTACGTTTTAACTGGAGATAAAGACGCGCTTCAGTTAGCTAATGAAAACACTACAGTTCTTATAACTAAAAAAGGTATCTCAAACATGACTCATTATACTCCACAGAAGGTGTATGAAGATTTTGAATTAACACCTAAGCAGATTATTGACTACAAGGGGCTTAGTGGTGATGCGTCGGATAACATCCCAGGTATACCTAGTATAGGACCAAAGACTGCAACAAAACTTTTAAAAGAGTTTGAAACAGTTGAAAACTTAATAGCAAATTATGAAAAGGTTTCAAACAAAAGAATTCGTGGACTAATAGAAGAATATTCACAGCAAGCTTTACTTAGTAAAAAACTTGCCACAATTATAATTGATATTCCACTTGAGCTTGAACTTAGTGAGCTTGAAATGAAAGAAAAAGATGTAGCAGCTCTAATTGAACTTTACCTTAAGTATGGATTTACATCATTTGAAAAGAGGCTAAAAAAAGATATTGATATGATAGATGAAGTGGTTACTATAGAAGAAATACATATTGATCTTAACCTTATATCAGATGAGACGTCTCTTAAGTCATATATAAAGAAACTTAAAAAATTAGATGTGATTGCACTTAAGACATTTTATGATAAAGAAAACATAAGAGTCGATAATGCTATTGGAGTAGCTTTTTCTACTGAAACTAGGCAGACATTTGTTTGCCTTGAAGATAAAGATCTTATGATGAATACTTTACGAGAAATATTTGAAGATGATAAAATTAAAAAGATAACATTTGACGCTAAAAAAGAATTTCTTATAATGCTTAGATATGGTATTGAACTTAAAGGACTTATGTTTGATGGCTATATAGCTGACTACCTAGTAGAGCCTGCTAGAAATAAATATGATGTATCAAGTTTATTATTTGAGCATCTGGCTATATCGATTAAATCTAGTGAAGATTTACTTGGCAAAGGCGTTAAGACGAAAAAATATGCTGATCTTGAAATTGATGAACTTGCCAATTATGGTGTCAGACTTATAAAAGGTATATATGACATAAAAGACCCAATATCAGAAAAATTAAAAGAATATAATTTAGTAACTCTTTTCGAGGAGGTTGAACTTAGACTTATAGAAGTTTTGGCATCAACTGAATTTGAAGGTTTTACTTTAGATATGGAAGTTCTTGAGACGCTTGACGCTGAACTTACAAAAAAAATTACGGATATAACCAAAGAAATATATACATTCTCTGGTGATGAGTTTAACATTAATTCACCAAAGCAACTTGGTGTTATACTATTTGAAGAGCTTGGATTACCAGTAATTAAGAAAACTAAAACGGGTTATAGTACAGCACATGATATACTTGAAAAACTTCTAGATGCACACCCAATTATTGCTCTGATTATGGAGTACAGAACATATAGTAAATTGAAATCAACATATATAGATGGACTTCGAGCAGTTGTCAATCCAATCACTGGGAAGGTTCATTCAAGCTTAAATCAGACAGTAGCGATTACAGGACGACTTAGTTCAACTGATCCAAACATGCAAAATATACCTATTAGGATTCCACTTGGAAGAATGATTAGGAAGATATTTATAGCAAGTGGTGAAAATACTTTAGTAGATGCAGACTACTCACAGATAGAGCTAAGAATACTTGCTCATATGTCTAGTGACCCAAATCTACTTAAGGCTTTTAATGAAGGCATAGACATCCATACACTAACTGCTTCACAAGTATTTGAAGTAGAGGTTAAAGATGTAACTCCTACTGAAAGAAGCCGTGCTAAGGCTGTAAACTTCGGTATTATTTATGGTATGAGCGACTTTGGTCTTAGTGAGAACTTAAAAATAAGTAGAAAGATGGCAAAGAACTATATTGAGCAATACTTTGATAAGTATCCTAGTGTAAAGGGCTATATGGATTCAGAAATTGCCAAGTGTAGGGAGAATGGATATGTGGTTACATTACTTAATCGTAGAAGGTATATACCTGAAATTAATCACAAGAACTTTAATCTGCGCTCTTTTGCAGAAAGAACAGCTATGAATACACCTATTCAAGGAACCGCAGCTGATATAATTAAAATAGCTATGATTAATGTTTATCATGAACTTAAAGATCAGGGTTTGAATTCTAAATTAATACTTCAAGTACATGATGAACTTATAATAGATACTCATAAAGATGAGATTGAAAAAGTTAAAGAAATTATGGTAAGCTGTATGGAAAATGCCTTTAAGATAAGTGTTCCGCTTAGTGTTGGTATGAGTACTGCAAAGAGTTGGTACGATTCAAAATAGTAAGACTCAAATAAAATTTTAAAAATTAATTTATAAAATATAAATGATTAAAATAATAGGCTAATACTTTTTAAAGGTATTAGCCCATATCCTTGTAAGTTTTGCTTAGAGAGGTGGAAAATGTGAAGATAATAGGTTTGACTGGTGGTATTGCTTGTGGTAAGTCTACTATAAGTAATTACTTAAAAGATAAAGGTTACGTTATAGTAGATGCGGACTTAGTTGCTCGCGAAGTTGTGGAAGTTTCCAGTCAAGGCTTAAAGGAACTTGTTGCAAGTTTTGGTGATGAAATATTAAATGAAGATAAATCCCTAAATAGAAAAAAATTAGGTGCTATTGTTTTTAATGATAAGAAAAAACTAGAACTTCTAAATAATATACTTCATCCTAATATAAGGAAAAAAATTCTGAGTTATTTTGACATGCATAAGCAAAATGGGGAAGATGTAATCGTATTTGATTGTCCACTTTTATTTGAAGGTAAATATGAAGCAATGTGCGATGAAACGTGGCTTGTTTCTATTAGCTATGAAACCCAAATTAAAAGACTAAAACTTCGTGATAAAATAGACAATATTCATGCAAGTAAAATCATTGATTCACAGATGTCACTTACGGAAAAAGCTAAACTTGCAGATATTATAATAGATAATGAAAAAGATGTATCGAATTTATATAATGCTATAGACGAATTATTACTAAAATAAATTGAAAATTTATAAATTTATTATATTAGTTAATAAAGTATGACTAGTTATAATTTGGGCTGACAACAGAGGCTTATCGATTTTTTCATGTAAAATATATTTCGTTTTTGTAACGATGTCTATATAATTAAAATTATATAGACAAATAAATTGAAACGTTGTTAAAACATTAACACAAGATATGCTAAAGAATATTCACTTTAATAGTTGAATTAGCATAGTATTTACTATATACTGATGTTGATTTAACAAAAAAGCTGGAAGGAATGATCAAATGGAAACACTTAAGAGTCTGAGTGATGTTAAAAAAATAACAATATCACCTGACAGAAAACTTTACTCAGCAACTCATGACGAAATACTTAATGGATCAACTACAGATATTTATTTCTTACGTACCCTAGATATTCTAAAAGAAATGAATCTTGATGAAGTTCATGTTGTAGCAGAAATTTTTCCAAGGAAACCAGGAATACTTGCTGGTATAGAGGAAGTTAAAGCGTTATTAAAAGGTAAAAATATTAAGTTGTGGGCGGTAGATGAGGGAGAATCATTTGAACCTAAAGATACTGTTATTCGAATTGAAGGACCTTACAATGAGTTTGCTATATTTGAAACTACTATTTTAGGTATGTTAGCTAGTTCATCAGGATGGGCTACAGCATCAAAGAGAGTTAAAGATGCATGTGGAGAAAAGACATTCTTATGCTTTGGAGCTAGACATGTTCACCCAGCGGTTGCTCCAGTTATGGAGAGATCAGCTGTTATTGGTGGAGCTACTGGTGCAAGTTGTATAATGGCAGCAAAGCTACTAAATATAGAGCCATCAGGTACACTTCCGCATACTGCTATGCTAATTGCAGGTGACACTGTTAAAATTTCAAAAGTTTATGATGAAGTTATGCCAAAAGATCACCTAAGAACAGTACTTGTAGATACTTTTAAAGATGAAGTAGAAGAAGCACTAAGAGTTGCACATGAACTTGGTGATAGGCTATATGGAGTTAGAGTAGATACACCTTCAGAGCGTGGTGGAGTTACACCGGGTCTTATTCGTGAGATGAGAGCTAAACTAGACGCAGAAGGCTTCCATAAAGTAAAGATATTTGCTACTGGTGGATTAACACCAGAGAGAATTGAATTACTCTCAGAAGCTGGGGCAGATGCATTTGGCGTTGGTTCTTATATTTCTGCAGCTTCACCTATAGATATGACTATGGATTTAAAAGTTGTGAACGGAAAAGCAATCGCTAAAAGAGGTAGAATACCTGGTATGATTGATAATAAAAAATTAAAAGAAGTTAAACTATAAATTTTATTTGATTTTATATTAACTAAGTTAATAAAAATATTTTGGTCCTTAGATTTTCTAGTCTAAGGACTTTTTTAGATTAATTATTAAAAAGTTTTAACTAAAAACAATAAGCAATTTTAGATGTGATGAAAAAAGGTAAAAAAAAAGACCTATAAAAAGGTCATTTGGTGCGAAAGACGGGATTTGAACCCGTACACCTGTTAAGGCGCAGCCCCCTCAAGGCTGTGTGTCTGCCGTTCCACCACTCTCGCATGTATTGCTAATTTCTAACCACAACTATTATTGCAACTGAATTTCAAGAGTCTTTTACTAAAAAATTGAGGGTATGCTAATTAAGGCACAAATCAATTATAATATGTATGTATAATGATGTCAATCGCTTGTTATAAATTCGAAATATTGTGTGATTTCAATCTTTTAAGGCATTTATATAATTGACAATAAATTGTTAATTAAAGATAATAGATAAGTAAGGAAAATTGACTCAAAGAAAGTAGGTATATATGGTAAATTTGTATAAAAGAATGGGCGTGTACATTAATTATATTGTTCCAATTATAATCTTAGTATTTGTGCAGGTTATGGCGGAGTTATATCTTCCAACTCTTATGTCGGATATCGTTGATATAGGCATACTAAAAAATGATATTAACTATATATTTAGAGTTGGTTTATATATGGTATTTATAGCTTTAATTGGAACTGTTGCTGCGATACTTGCTAGTTACTACGCTTCAAAGACAAGTTCTAGTTTTGGTCGTGATCTTAGACAAGAGGTATTCTCAAGGGTTCAGTCATTCTCGCTTAAAGAGTTTGATAATTTAGGAACTTCATCTCTTATAACAAGAACTACTAATGATGTTAGTCAGGTTCAAGCACTTTCTCTTACCATGCTTCGTGTATTTGTACGAGCACCTATTATGGGTATTGGTGGTATTGTACTTGCGCTTTATAAAGAACCAAGGCTATCACTTACGCTAATTGTCGTTATAGCTCTTATGATAATACTTATAGTATCTCTTTCAAGACGAAGTATTAAACTATATAAAGCAATTCAGATAAAAATTGATAAATTAAATTTAGTTGTTCGTGAGAGGTTAACAGGTGTTAGAGTAATAAGAGCCTTTAATAGAAAAGACGAGCAGTTACTTAGATTTGAAGCTGCCAATGAAGATTTGGTACAAGCGTCTATTGATGTAAATAGGTTAATGGCTATGCTCATGCCTATCATGATGCTTTTATTTAACCTTACAACTGTAGCGATAATTTGGTTTGGTGGATTTAGAATTGAAGCATCTGCTATGGAAATTGGTGATTTGATGGCATTTATACAGTATGCTATGCAGATTATGTTTTCAGTAGTTATGATGACTATGGTATTTATGATGATTCCTCGTGCATCAGCTTCTGCAAGTCGTATAAATGAAGTTCTTGAATTAGAATCTGATATAAAAGATCCAAGTAATCCGGTAACACCTGATGCTTTTAATAAGGAAGATTCTTTAATTAAGTTTAGCAATGTTTCCTTTAAGTATTTAGGAGCTGAGGAGTGCGCTCTTAAAAATATTAATTTTGATATTAAGCGTGGAGAATTAGTTGCTATTATAGGTGGTACTGGTTCTGGTAAATCAACTCTTATAAATATGCTCCCAAGATTTTATGATCCAACAAGTGGTGATATTTATATTGATGGATTAAAGTTACAGGAGTATTCTCGTGATAAACTTAGATCTAAAATTGGATTCGTTCCTCAAAAATCAGTTCTATTCTCAGGTTCGATTGAAGATAATCTTAGATATGGTAAGAAGGATGCAACTGATGAAGAGATGCGCGAGGCTCTTGATATGTCCCAGGCAAGTGAATTTGTAGATAAACTAGATGATGGTATAAAGTCGGTGCTTTCGCAGGGTGGTACAAATCTATCAGGTGGACAAAAGCAAAGATTATCTATAGCAAGAGCCTTTATAAGAAAATCAGATTTGTATATATTTGATGATAGTTTTTCAGCACTTGACTATAAAACTAGTTCAAATTTGAAATCTAGTATAAAAAATAATTTTAAAGATGCAACTACTATTATAGTTGCACAGCGTATAACTAGCATAATGGACTGTGACAAAATCATTGTTATGGAAGAAGGAAAAATTGATTCTGTGGGAACGCATTCAGAGTTGCTTGAAAATTCTATAGTATATAAAGAGATTGTAATTTCACAGTTATCAAAGGAGGAAATCTAATGGATGATAATAAAAAATTTGATAAAAAATCATCTAAAGATATTCCAAGGTTTGGTGGCCGTCGCGGACTTACTATGCTTGCTGAAAAACCAAAGGATTTTAAAAGGACTACTAAAAGATTACTTACTTACTTAAGACCTAGAAAAAACACATTAATACTTGTATTTGTATTTGCAATTATGAGCAATTTATTTCTTATAATTAGTCCTAGGCTACTTGGTAATGCAACAAGTTTGATATACGCTGCCTTTTTAAATAGACTTGATGGCGGAACATTTAATTTGGATTATGATTACATTTCTAAATTACTTCTTATGCTAGTTGGTCTTTATGTACTTGGATCAATATTTACATATATGATGCAGTATATTATGGCAAGTCTAGCACAGAGAACTATATATCAAATAAGGCAAGAAATGAGTGAAAAACTTACAAAGTTGCCACTTAAGTACTATGATTCTAAGTCATATGGTGAGATTTTAAGTCGTATAACAAATGATGTAGATAATATAGCAACAACTCTTCAGCAAAGTCTAACTCAGTTTATAAGCTCACTTGTCACAATTATTGGTGTTCTTATTATGATGTTAACAATAAATCCAGTAATGACATTAGTATCACTTATAACAATACCTGTCAGTATTCTTATAACCAAAAAAGTTGCTAGTAAATCACAGGGCTATTATAAAACACGTCAAAAAGAAATTGGTAATCTAAATGGACATGTAGAAGAAATGTATACTGGACACAAAATTATAAAAGTGTTTGGCCATGAAAAAAAATCATTAGAGAAGTTTGAAGAAATAAATAATAGATTATTTGAATCAAATTTTAAAGCTCAATTTATATCAGGGATAATTATGCCTTTGATGAGTCTAGTTGGTAATCTAGGATATGTTTTTATAACAGTAATCGGAGGTGTGTTTATGCTCCGAGGTATTATTAATATAGGTGATATTCAAGCCTTTATTCAATATTCTAGAAAACTTAATCATCCTATAATGCAGTTTGCAAGCATAGCAAACATAATTCAATCTACAATTGCATCTTCAGAGCGTGTATTTGAGTTACTTGATGAAGAGGAAGAAAGTTTTGATATAAGTAATGCATCTATAAAAAACGTAAAGGGAAATATTAAGTTTACAAATGTTGAGTTTGGATATAGTGAAGATCATGTTCTTATGAAAAATATAAATATGGACGTTTGTTGTGGTGATACTATAGCTATTGTCGGTCCTACTGGGGCAGGTAAAACTACTATCGTAAATTTACTTATGAGATTCTATGAAATTTCTAGTGGAACTATTACTATAGATGACGTCAATATAACTGATATTCCAAGAGGTGAGCTTAGAAACTACTTTGGAATGGTATTACAAGATACATGGTTATTTAATGGAACTATAAGAGATAATATAAAGTATGGTAAGCTTGATGCAAGTGATGAAGAGGTGTATGCGGCGGCTAAGATGTCACATGCAGATCATTTTATTAGAAGTCTTCCTGATGGCTATGATACTATTTTAAATGAAGAAGCAAATAACATATCGTCAGGACAAAATCAGCTACTTACTATAGCTAGAGCAATTCTTGCTAATCCAAAGGTGCTTATACTTGATGAAGCAACATCTAGTGTTGATACGAGAACTGAGATACTTATTCAAAAGGCTATGAATAATCTTATGGAAGGTAGAACTAGTTTTGTAATAGCACATAGATTATCTACAATTAAAGATGCTGACACAATACTTGTTATGAATGATGGAGATATTATAGAAAAAGGTTGTCACAGTGAATTATTAAAGTCAGGCAAGTTTTATGCAGAACTTTATAATAGTCAGTTTGGATATGCAAACAAGTGAAATTGATAATTTAGCTGATTTAAAGCACTTATGACATTTTTTAAATCAAATCTTTGTGTTATAATAGACACTAGTTGCTGTCTTAGCTAGCAATAAATTAAGTAAATGAGGAGAGATTTATTTTGGCTGTTATTTTTAATGTTATTGCAATATGCATATTACTCTATATGTCGTTTTTAAATTATAAAAACTACAATAAGTCCATGAAAGAATGTGGTGAGGTTCTAGAAACTGTAAGAGTTGGGGGTAAGTCGTTTATTATTGCTGGAGTAGTGTTACTTTTACTATACCCATTAATGGCATTTTCTCAAGGTGTTGTATATAACCCAGAGACGATTTCATCTCTAAGCGTACTTGTAGTTGTTTTATTTAGTTTTGTTGTAACCTACAAAACCTCAGCACTCTACATCACACAGTATGGATTAATTACTAAGGGTATTTTTTTTGAATATCACAGAATAAAGAAATACGACATTGTCGATAATGGAAAAAAAACAGCAATTTCATTTACTGTTAAAAATCATAAAGACAAAGAAGTTAATTATTATTTTAGATTAAGTAAAATTGAAAAAAATAATGTTGAAAAAATTATGGATTCATATTTCCATAAGAATAAAAAAAATAAAAAGAAAAACAAATAAGAACGAAATTACAATAAACAACAAATAATCTTTTGTTGGATTAATAAAATACAAAGAGGGTTCTTTTATGGTACATTATATGAATTTATACGACGAAAAATTTGAGTGGGTAAAAGCTGGTCGAAAGGTCGTTGAAGTCAGACTATACGATGAAAAAAGAAGAAAACTTCAAATCGGTGATATTATAGAATTTTCAAAAGCTCCGAACATGGAAGAAAAAGTGAGAGCTAAAGTATCAGGTATTCAAGTATTTGATACTTTTGAAGATTTATTTTATGCTATTCCAAAAGAGCAAATGGGTTATCAAGAAATAACTTTAGATGACTTTTTAGGGCTAGCATATAGCATATACACTGTTGAAAATGAAAAGAAGTATGGAGCTGTTGGAATTAGAGTTAAATTGCTTTAATAAATAGCTTTAAGTAATTATATGAAAACCGCTTTTGCGGTTTTTTTTGTATATAAAAATATAGAAATTAAAAAGATAATGCAAAAATATTTCTGTGCTATTCGGTTGATATATTG
>JBARWW010000114.1:0-5492 GCA_049647005.1 Acidaminobacteraceae bacterium
TTGTTGATCCAATCATCTCAAGAGTTCTATGTATTGGACTCGGAAAATTTATTGATAATAAAAATAATGAAAAACCTATTATCAGAGCAATAAGTCCTGGGTTAAAAAAATTCTTTTTAATCTTTTCCTCATCAGATGATCTTGCAATCAAATGAACACCATAAGTCCAAACCAAAAAGTTAAATGACAGATTATATACGGCTGCGTAAAACACTCCAATTTCACCAAGTGCAACGCTTACAACTGGATATCCCATATAACCCACGTTTGCAAATATGAGTATATACTCATATATATCCCGCTTAGAACCTGAGTATCCATTTAGTTTTACGTATAGCTTGGCAAATACTATAGCAAAACCATATACACAAGCTGATATAAGTAATAACATTATGCTATTTTTTAATATCTCTGGTGTAAAACTTTGATTCATAGATGTAATTATAATTGCTGGAAGAGCCACATTTATAACTAGCGAACTTATCTCTTTATTTATATTATCTGAAACTACCTTAAGTTTTTTTATAACAAATCCAGAAACTATAAGCAAAAAAAGTACAAATACTTGATTGATTATAATCATTTGACCATCCATATATTCACCTACACTTTAAAACATATATTACCTCACAGTTATTCTAAAAAACTATAAAAATCACCATATTTACTATTTATAAAATCATAGATAATGGGAACATCTGCGGTAAAAGTGCTATTTACATTTATCATATCACCAAATATTTTTTCTAATTTCTCAATCGAATTATCTAAATTTTCACTCTCAAAAGATTCTAGTACTAGTTGGCTCTCATCAGTATAGTAGTACATACAGTATATATCACTACTTAGATAATATACTTTATCTCTTACATGATGATTGTCTTTATTAAATTCAATATAAAGCTGACCTCTCTCATGATAATTACACATAGTATGGGGCATATGTTCTTCAAAGATACTTTCAAAATTGAGTTCATCTATATAACAAACTGCTATATGCTCTTTTTTTCTAAGATTCATTGCAGCTTCTGCTGTAGTAGCTTCACTAATATCTATGATTTTAAATCCCTTAACTAAAAGATCTTCATCTATAGTTATCTGCGAACGAATAAATCTATATCCATCTACATTATCTATTAAAGATTTTATCTCGTATTTACTATAATCTATTCCTTTTTCTAAATCATATATATCATTTTTAATAAGCGTAGATGGCAACTTGCTTATGTGAACAGGTTCAAGTGATCTACTAAGATAATCAACACCAAAATCATCTTGACCAGCTATCCTCATCAAATAATAGTTTATAACTTCATAATCTGAAGTCAACTCAACTGACGCTTTTTCAAAATACGATTTTCTATAACTTTCATCACAATTAAAAAGTAAAAATCCAAACTCATCTACTAGATCTTTATAATCATAAGCTGCCTCTTTGCATACATTGAAACAATCAAATAAAATAGCGTTCATATCTTCATATGAAATCTTAACAAATTCTCCGCCAAGGCCACCAGTTACATATGAAAGAGTTTTATTGCACCTTTCCTTCTCACTTGAATCTATAAGATCATATCCATCTATACCATACTCCTCAAAATCAAGGTGAAATATCTGTTTAACCTCTTTCTCTCTTTTTCCATCTATCATAACATCCCAAGTATTTACGAGTCCAACAACGCCCATGAGCCTAGTGTTGGTAAACTTTGATGAAATAAATTTATAGTCTTTTTTAGTACTTGTACTTCTCAAAACTTTTAGCAAACAAATACCCCTCTTATCTTCTAATCATATATTATTACCTTTGTTCATTTTATTCTTTTAAGCAAGTAAATACAACTATTCATTACTATTTTATATGAATACTTGTATTTATGTAAGTTCGAATTTAATTTAAGTATGCTTGTAATTCTTAATTTTTATTTGATCTCACTTTCATTTTAACAAAAAAAAGAAGCATCTCTGCTTCTAATTTCACATTTCACATAAATAATTAAGCATAAATAATTAATCTAATTTTGCTATTTTTAAAATTTCATCTTGAACGTGCTTAAGTTTACTTTCTAGAGATAATTTATCTTTAGACATTATTGAGAAATAGAATTTAATCTTTGGTTCTGTTCCTGATGGTCTAATTGCAAACCACGATCCATCTTCAAATATATATTTTAAAACATTTGATTTTGGAAGACCTGTTTCATGGAACTTATAATCTATAAACTTATCTATCTTCTCGCCCGCTACACTTTCTAAATTAGAATTTCTAAACAATTCTAGTATTGATGCTATTTGCTCCATCCCATCTTTACCTTCTAGTTTTTTAGATACTAGATCTTCTTTATAAAAACCATGTTTAATATAAATTTCATCTAATTTTTCAAGCAAGTTTAGGCCTTTTTCTCGATAAAATGATGCCATCTCTACGATTAATCCTACTGTGATTATCGCGTCTTTATCTCTAACATGTGTTCCTCTAAGGTAACCATAACTTTCTTCATATCCAAATATAAAGCTATATTTCCCTGTCTCTTCAAACATATTCATCTGCTCACCGATAAACTTAAATCCAGTTAGAGTACTAATAAACTTAACACCATAGTAATTACATAAAACTTCTCCTATACCTGATGAAACTATAGTACTGACAATTGCACCATTCTTTGGCACTTCGTAATTTTCAAGTAGATAGTTTACAAGTAGTGCTCCTGTTTGATTACCGTTTAGGGCTATATACTTTTCGTCTCTATTTTTTACAACAACTCCAACTCTATCACTATCAGGATCTGTAGCAAGTAATAAACTTCCATCAACAGATTTTCCTTTTTCAATTGCCTTTGTAAACGCACTAAGTTCTTCTGGATTTGGAGATTTAACTGTAGTAAATTCTATATCTGGAATCATCTGCTCTTCAACCGTAAAGTAATTTTTTATGCCTAGTTCGTCAAACAATCTACTAACAGGGCGCCCACCCGTTCCATGAAGTGGTGTAAATACTATATTTAATTCATCTGCATATTTTTTTATAATTTCTTTCTTTAAAAGGAGTGATTTCACTTTGTCCATATACTTAGTATCTAAGTCATAAGATATATATTCAAGTAAGCCACTACTTAGGGCCTCTTCTTCGCTAATACGCTTAATCTCATTAAAATCTTCTATCTTATCTACATTATCAACAACGCGCTCAGCATCTTCTGGAGTTAACTGTCCGCCATGATGATCATATATCTTATAACCATCGTACTCAGGTGGATTATGACTTGCAGTAACAACAATACCTGCCACAGCTCCAAATTCACGAACGGCAAATGATAGCTCTGGTGTAGTTCTTAGTTCTTTGAAAAGATAGGCTTTTATTCCATTTGCAGCCATAACAAGAGCACTTTCAAGAGCAAACTCAGGAGATTGATTTCTAGAATCATATGCTATAGCAATGCTCAAATTTTCTGTATATTTTTCTTTTATGTAATTTGCAAATCCTTGAGTTGCTTTTCTTATAATATATTTATTTATTCTATTTGTACCAGCGCCAATCTTACCTCTCATGCCACCAGTACCAAACTCTAAAAATTTATAAAATCTATCTATTATTTCATTTTCATCATTTGCAATCGACTTTAGTTCATCTTTGAAACTTTCATCAAAATAATCACTAACTAACCACTCACTGTACATTTTTTTATAATCCATATCTGCCTCCTATGCTAATGGTATTTATATATCTAATTCTTTTAATTCATTTCGTAAAATCTCAAATAAATTTATAAGTATTGAGTCTTTTGCAGAATACTTATATAGATTTGTATGTTTAAGTGCATCCGGAAGCACATCCATATTTATAAATTCTTTAATTTGACCTGCTGCTAAAAAGGCTTTATCCAGTTCAGCTATAAACTCTTTTAGAGTAAGTATTCTATATCGATCAAGTTCATAGTATTGACCAATAAACTCAAGTAATGCAATAAATACATCCATATATGTTGATTCTTCACCAAGTTTAAGCATCTTTGCAATAGATGGAACTATTTCTTCAAATAAAAACATTTTTGGCGATCGACTGCTTTCACCAAATATTTTTGATAATTTTTTTATTTTTTCATCACTTATTCTGCTAAGCATAGCAAAACATTCTTCATCTCTTAGTTCCGTATCTATAAAGTATTTATTACCTTTTAATTTATTGAATACTTTCATAGTGTCATAGTAACCCATCTTAAGATTTTCTCTAGTTCTACTAGATATAAACTCCATAGTATTGCCTGTATCCCCTGATGGATTAATATATGTAATATTTAGATCATCATGAACAAGTTCTGTATTTCTTCCAACTCCACCTCCACGTACAGCTATAATATCTTTATAACCCTTTGAAGCCATTAAATTAATTGGAAGATTATCGTGAAATCCACCATCTAAAAAAATCTTTCCATCAACTCTATCCGTTTTAAATATAGGTAAATTTGCAGATGCCATTATGTAGTCATGAAGTAGACCATCTGGTATATTTTCTTTAAATACTTCTATTGGCTTAAAATCTGTAAGCGAAATTGTAACAAGACCATAATCAATCTTTGATTTTCTAAGTTTTTCTTCATCTATATTATCCTCAATCATTTTTTTCATCGGGCTTACATCAAGTCCACCATCAGCTATACTTTTTTTAATGAAAGAAAACAACTTTTTATATCCGTTCATTTCAAAGTTCATAGTAACAAGTTTAGTAAGTGTTTCATTATCACCAGAAACACCCATACTCATATCTGCGTTATACCATATATCATAAACTTCATCATACATATCCAGCGCTATAAAAGCACCATTTATGGCTCCTATAGACGTTCCAGTCACCGCTGATATTTCAACTTCAAGCTCTCTTAGAGCTTTCCACACGCCAATGTGATATGAGCCTTTTGCACCTCCGCCTTCTAAGACAAAACCATACATAAAAATTCCTCCAAATGGTATATTGTAATATATATATCCATTATACAGCAATTAATTCATCTATTCACTAAAGCATTTGGAAAGTTTTATGTATTTACATATAAAAATAGGTCTTATTTAGAGCAGAATATATTAATTAACTTATTTTTTCAATTAAAAAAGCTGATATCTTATAAAAGATTATCAGCTCCTAATGTTTATTCTCTATTATCTACTACTGCAAACATGATTTTGCCTTTACAAGCAACTTTATCGTCTACATAGGCTACTGCTAGGCCTTTGCCAATTCCACGTCTAATACTTTCAATTACAACTTCCATACGGATTGTATCTCCAGGAATTACTTGCTTTTTAAATCTAACTTCATCAATTCCAGCAAATACTGCAAGTTTCCCTTTATTCTCTTCAAGAGACATAAGTGCAACCGCACCAACTTGTGCTAGAGCTTCAACAATAAGCACACCTGGCATTATTGGATTTGAAGGAAAATGACCTTGGAAAAATGGTTCATTTACTGTAACGTTTTTAATACCAACCGCTCTTACACC
>JBARWW010000115.1:0-4531 GCA_049647005.1 Acidaminobacteraceae bacterium
TTTACAGTTATGTTACGTATAAAGCTTTTCATGTAAAGTTCTTGCAATATTTTTAGTTTTTTATTTTAATTCATTATTTTTGGGTTGTGGATTAGTGGATAAGACGCTTTGAGCCTGTGGATTATATGTATACTGTTGATAACTTTGAGAGTGGATGCAAAAAAGCACCTCTTTTTTTATAAAGAAGATGCTTAAAAAGTTTTATTTACTTTTTCTTATAATCTCAAATGCTTTATTTAGTACGGGGTCTGCTACTTTTGATGTACTTGTAAATGAATTTTCTAGCACTTTTATCGTTTTTAGCCCAAGAACTCCATCAGATCTTAAATTGTAATCAAATTGGAACTTTTTAATTACTGCTATTGTTCCTTTTCCAAGTATACCATCTGCGCTAACATCATATCCAAGTGCAGATAGTCTTTGCTGGGCTCCGTATATGTTAAGTCCTGTTTCACCTAAGTATCTATATTCACGCTCTTCTATCATAGGTACAAACTTAGCAATTTCATCTTTTTTACTCTTTAATAGAGGATTCTCGTCATTTACCTCTATATCTGGCTTTATTCCTACTCCATCTATCTTATTATGACTAGGTGTAAGGTACTCTGCTATAGTCATCTTCATACCTGATCCATTCGGTAGATCATATATATTTTGAACAGTCCCTTTACCATAAGAATTACTTCCTATTATAGTTGCAAGATCATAATCCTGTAGCACACCTGCTAATATTTCAGATGCGCTTGCTGACGATCCATTTATAAGAACCATTATAGGCATCTTTTCTAGCACAGGACTTATCGCACTAGTAAACGACTGATCCCCATCGCCTTTTACATCAACATATAGAAGTTCTTTTCCAGCTTCTACAAAAAGATCTGATATTTTTAAAACTTCACTTAGAGATCCACCTGGATTATTTCTAAGATCTATTACAAGCCCTTTTATTTTTTTTTCTTTAAATTCATTAAGTGCTAGGAGAACGTTACTTGAAACACTCTGATTAAATGAGCTTATAGTAAGAACACCTATCTTATCATCCGTAATCTTAGAATCCACGGCATTTAGCTTTATAATTTCTCTTATAATCTTTATATTTGTTATCTTTTCTTCTCCAAACTTCTGGACTCCTAAGATAATTTCTGTTTCTGGCTTACCACGCATAATTGCAAGCGTTTTTTCAAGTGGCCAGTCTTTTATATCGACTCCATTTACCGCTTTAATTACGTCTCCTGTTGAAAGTCCAGCTCTTTGACCGGGTGTATTCTTTATGGGTGATACTATAGTTAGGTAGCCACTTTCATTTAATTCTATAGTTATACCAATTCCACCAAACTCACCCGAAACATTAACATTAAACTCTTTGTAATCTGATGGTTCAAAGTAGCTACTATGCTTGTCCAATGAATCAAATAGACCTTTATATATGCCATTATATAATTGCTCTTCTGTAATATCGTATTTGTAGTTTGATTTTATAACATCTAGCATATAATTTAGGTAGTCATCACCAGTCATATTCTCGGCGTTTACAAATACGTCTTGCGAGAAGCTTATAGAGGAAGACGCAAGTAAGATAACCACCATTAAAAGTGTTATTATTTTCTTTCGAAATTTCTGCGCTGGATATTTTCTTTTGATTTTTTTCATTATAAAGCCCTCCACCTAATATTTGTTCATAACTTTTTCTCTATAATCCACTGTAATCTTATCTTTTAGATGAACTATAAACTTGTTAATTAGTGACGCCGCCTCTGCTTTTGTGATTTCTTTACTTGGTCTAAACTTCCCATCATTATAACCTTCTACTAATTGAATTTCATTTGATACATATATAGAGGCCTTTGACCATCCTTGAATAGCAGCGTCATCGACAAATACTGTTTTATAGGGTGGTGTTGGTGCTAAATTCACAAGACCAAGTGAGCGTATAAGTATAGTTACCGCCTCTTCTCTAGTAATAGAACGATAGGGTCTAAAATACTCACCCGAAAATCCAACGCCATTCATAATGCCGTTTTCTCTTACATACTCTGTGTAAAGTGACTCTTTTGAAGCTGGGTCAATATCTTCAAAGTTAGGCTTTAAATCAGCTGTTGGTCTCTGTCGAAGAAGCATCTCTTTCTTCAAAAGAGCATCATCGTCATACTTATCTAGTTCGTCTGTGATGGCTCTTGTCAGTTCTTTTGCAAAATCAATTCTCGATATAGGAAGATCTGGCATATAGTATGAGGGTATGTTGTCATATATACCAATTGATGCTAGTAAAAATATATTGTCTTCAGCCCAGTGGCCGCCTATATCTTTTATCTTAGGAGTAATTTTCGAACTGTTATCTAAAACAACATCTAATCGAATTTCATAACTATCTTTTACTCTAGTGTTATCATCATATGTGTCTGCAGATATAGTTGGTAGATTATAATCATATGATAGTATATTTTCTTGTGTTTTTGTTTCTATATAGTTACCTCTAAAGCTTATATTCTGAGGATCAGTTTTTTGCATCTGAAATGAAATTTTGTCTGTTGATGCCATTCTTAGGGTAGCACTACCAGACCAGTACTTATATCTTGCTTCTGTTGAATCTGTAGTTCCAGTATATGCTGGGTTTGGATACTCAAAGTTGAAGTTTTGATTTATAACTTCTGTCTCGTGAGCGCCCCACTTGTGTTTGTAACCAACAAGTGACTCTGTGTTTGTTTCTATTGTAAACTTACCTTCATTTGTAATAGCATCTCCATTTTTATAAAATACCCTTTTGCTGTATATATTACCTGAGTAATAATCTACTGCTGGTGTATTATCATAAAGGATCGATTTATCAAATAGATAACTAGCAAGTGTATAGGAAACAGAATCAACTGTGTACTGCTCATCAAGTTTTGTTATATTTGCTTTTAGTACTGTTTGATTTACATTAAGGTCTTTTGTAGTGTCCACTTGATACGTTATCTTTTTAGATAACAATATATTATTATCAGTATTTTGAAGTTCATACGAATAAGTTGTAGAGTAGCTTTCTTTTGTAGTATCAACATCTGGTATTACTACAGTACCTTTTAATAAAACCGGTTGACCGGTTATAAAAGTAACCTCACTATACTCAAATGTATTGGCAGTAATTAGCGGATCACCAACTACACCTCCATCAATACCTGCAACCACAGCAAACGATGCGGTGGAGAAACACATGATAAGTGTTATTATAATGCATGTTAATTTTTTCATAATTTTTTTGCATGGCTTATGTGACTAAAACACTCACACCATACGCTCCTTTTTAATTTATTTGGAGCTTTGTATCAAAACAAAGCTCCATTGTAATTTATAAATGCTTGTATTTATTTAACTTCTTCATAACTATTCTACTGTTATAACTAAGGCTTTTTCTTTTGTTCTAACAAGGAAGATATAATCTCCTGCTTTTAGCTCGCTGTAATCTACTGACTTACCATCTTTTATAATAAGAGACTCATCATACTCAACATACTTATCTGTTGGATTAGCAACCCACATACCTCTCACATCAATCCAATCATGTGCGTCAGTAAGTTTTATTCTACTCCAATCAGAATCAATCTCATCTATTATACCTCTGGTTAATACCGTGCTATCAATAGTTTTTTCAATTTCTTTTGAAACTAAGTCTTCTGTTTTCAAGCTATCATCAAAGTTTTGATCTTTAAGTAATCCCTTATGTCTAAGGTTTAAAGCAATAACTTGTCCTCTTTCATCGGTTACAGCTACACCATAATATCTCTTATAATTCAGCCCTGAAATTGGTGTTTTTATATAGTTTTCAGATCTTGAATAAGTTCCATTAAAGAACTCGTAATACTTAAGAATTTTATCTGATGTTTGTTCATATATCTTTGATCCATTATTAAAGTAGAAATTCTGTGAATTCGTAGTTTTAACACTGTTCCAAATATTATCACTTATATTTGTAAAGTCTTTCATATTGAAGTAAGCGCCATGAACTTGTTCAATAGCTCCAATATATATATTCTCAAACACATCATCTGCCTTACTTTGAACTTTCACTACATTTGCATAATTGTCATAGTAAGTGTTAAATCCCGATACAACAAATACATCAGACTGAGTAGTAAGTCTTGAATAATCAAGTACTCTACTGTCTTTTACAACTATAGTGCCTTCATCAAATCTAAAGTTCGTTTTATCATTAAGTTCAAGTTCACCTATATTTTTATCTATAGATTTAACTTTATCATAGTAGAATCTCTCTCCACCTTCTTGGATATTCAACTTAACAATCAGATCTTTTCCAAATGAATCTTCTACTACAGCATAAACTGTACTATTTTTATATATTTTTGAAAGGTCTTCAATTTTTATCTTATTACCTTTTAAGTAAATATCAACATCATCACTAACTTTAAAGTCTTTTATAAATACATCATTGCGCTCCCAGTTAGAGTTTTTTATGTACTCTAAATTATCAAGTGTGACTTTTTTTGAGAATTCATTAACATCTGTGATATTTCCCTTGTATATCTGCTTAATT
>JBARWW010000116.1:0-12441 GCA_049647005.1 Acidaminobacteraceae bacterium
TGCGTGACCAGCAAGGCCAAAACCTGTGATGTCTGTACACGAGTTAACATTAACTGTTTTCATTCCATCAGCAGCTGTCTTATTTAAATAAGCCATAACCTCTATAGATTTGGCCATAAGTTTTTCATCTAACATATCAGCCTTTATACAAGTGTTTAGTATGCCTGTACCGATTGGCTTAGTTAAAATTAAAACATCTCCAACTTTTGCGTTTGAATTTGCAAGCACTTTATCAGGATGAACTGTTCCAGTTACTGATAATCCATACTTTGGTTCAGCATCTTCTACTGTATGACCACCAACTAAGAGCGCCCCAGCTTCCATTACTTTATCAGCTCCACCACGCAGAATTTCTGATAGTATATCCATACCTATACATGTGGGAAAACAAACAATATTTAGCGCTATAATAGGCTCTCCACCCATGGCATAAACATCACTTAGCGAATTTGCAGCTGCAATTTGTCCAAACATATATGGATCATCAACTATAGGTGTAAAGAAGTCAAGTGTTTGAATAATTGCCCTTTCATCATCTAACTTGTAAACAGCAGCATCATCTGATGTTTCAAGTCCTACTATTAATTTTTCGCTAGTAAACTTTGGCAGGTTGCACAAAACTTGTGCAAGGTCCATAGGACCAATTTTAGCTGCTCAACCTGAGCTCTTGCTTAATTCTGTTAGTCTAACTTTTTCTTTAGTCATTTAAATCACCTCTACATATTATAAAAAAAGATTCAAAAAGAATCTTAAAATTCTCAGTAATAACATATATTCATATTAATCGATTTTAAATATATATACAAGAGATTTGATAATATATAGCTATAGAAAATATTAATAACTATATATGTTACATTAATACTACAATTGCACAATTTATAAAGTAACTTATTAAGTCTTTGATAAAAATTACTCTAAATTTATTTTTGACAAGTCTAAACAAGTTACTTAAAACAAGCTTCTATAGTTTTAAGTTTTTTATCACCTATACCACTTACATTTACAAGATCATCTATGCTCATAAAAGATCCATTTTTATTCCTATAATCATATATTTTTTCTGCTATAACAGGACCTACTCCTGGAAGTTTTTCTAGTTCGCTTTGACTTAGCACATTAAACTCTTCAAGTGTTAAAGATCTTATTTTCTCACTATCATTATTACTTGCATTATCATCACTTGTCTTTATCGTCTCTTTCTTCAACGGTGGTATATATATTTTTTGACCGTCTTTTAGTTGTTCTGCAAGATTTACATTAGACATATCAGCGCTTGTCTTCAAACCTCCTGATATTTCAAGGAGGTCACCGACTCGACTTCCGACTTTCATATTATACACGCCTTCATTCTCTATTGCGCCTGATATATGAACTATCAATTCTACATCGTCATTTGAACTTGTAATATTAATTTTACTATCTGTTTTTACGGCAAGCTCATTGTATATGCCGCTTACTACAAGTGCAAGAAGTGCTAA
The DNA here is from genome assembly GCA_049647005.1 of Acidaminobacteraceae bacterium. Taxonomy (GTDB): domain Bacteria; phylum Bacillota; class Clostridia; order Peptostreptococcales; family Acidaminobacteraceae; genus JBARWW01. The sequence goes on from JBARWW010000116.1 coordinate 1,482, forward strand.
TGATAGCACTAGGAGTTTATAATACCTCTTTTTCATAATAAGTCCCTCACTTTTTTATTTGTTTTACTATGACTTCAAATATTTTCCGAAGCCATTAATTCATTATACATTATTTTCCTTTTGTATTGTATCTATAATCTGATATAATTTACAAGACACAAAAAACTAACAAGGAGGATAAACGTTTTCGTTTAAATACATATGATAAAAAAATTTTTTTACCTAACAATTATACTATCATTACTTACAGCAAGCTTTGGGTCTAGTTTCGCACTTTCAACAGGTGAGGTAGTAGCCGAGGGAGCAATTTTAATAGATTCTGACACAGGACAAATATTATACAATAAAAATATGCACACACCACTTAAACCTGCTAGTACTACTAAGGTTTTAACGGCACTTTTAATCCTCGAAAAATTTGCTTTAGATGAAAAAGTTGTAATCGACAATATAAGTCCTTTTACGCCTGGAAGTAGAATATATATAATTGAGGGTGAAGTTTTCACTATTGAACAACTACTAAATGCTATGCTTATCGAATCTGCAAATGATGTTGCTGTAGCACTTGCTATACATCATTCTGGTTCAGTTGAAGCATTTGCAGATGCTATGAACGCGAAAGCAAAGGAACTTGGTGCGCTTAATTCTAATTTTGAGAACCCAAATGGTCTTGATGGAGATAATCATCTTTCTACAGCATATGACTTAGCTCTTATAGGTAAAGCTGCTCTTAGTAATGAAGTATTTAGATCAATTATTAAGAAAACAACTTATCAAATACCACCTACTAATAAGCAGCCTGAAACAAGGTATATGAATAATAGCAACAAGTTTTTATATGGTACTGGAAGTAGTAATAAAATTAACTATAATGGAGAAAGCATAGATATCAAATATGATATTGTTACTGGTATGAAAACTGGATATACCAAAGCTGCCGGACAATGTTTTATAGCCTCAGCTTCTAAAGATGGTAGAAATCTAATTGCGGTTATATTAAAAAGTGAGGGTAAAAATCTTTATATAGATACTAGAACTATGTTAGATTTTGGTTTTGACAAATTTACTAGTATTGAAATCGCAAAAAAAGATGATCCACTAACAACATTTACAATAGAAGAAAAAGAAGTTCCAGCTGTTCTAAAGGAAGATATAAATCTACTTATGTTAGAGAATTATGACAAGACACTACTATAAAAAAAAATCATAGCAAGTGAAGAGCTAACACTTCCTATAACATCCGAAACAGTTTTAGCTACAGTTGAGTTTACCTATCAAGGCAGAAGTCTTGCGAAAAAAGAACTTTTCGCCCCATTCGAAATGAGTGATAAAGAGCTACTTAATAGTAAAACTGAGATGATAGAAAATAAGTTCTTTGATTTTTCACCTTTATCTATATTCTTTTTTATACTTAAGATACTTCTTGCAGTGGTGCTTTGGAGATTTATTATGACTATTATAAATCTTATAAAGTTAAGATCAAGTAAATAGAGCAATATAATATTATAGATAAGCTTGGCTTATATAAGAAAAGAGGTACATTTCAATTAGAAATGTACCCCTTCTTTATTATTCATTATGAATTTTAGCAAATAGACTTACTTATAAGCAATCATTTGAATTTCAATTTTTGCATCAAGTGGTAGTCTTGCAACTTCTACACAAGCACGAGCCGGTTTGTGATCTGTAAAGAACTCAGAGTATACTCCATTCATAGCTGCAAATTCATTCATGTCCTTAAGGAATATCTCAACTTTAACGACGTCATTTAAAGTTGCTCCAGCAGACTCAACGATAGCCTTACAGTTTTCTAAAGACTTTCTAGTTGCTGATTCAATACTATCTTTAACCATTTCTTTTGTCGCAGCATCAAGTGGTAATTGACCTGATACATAAATAAAGTTGCCTGCCTGCATACCTTGAGAATAAGGACCTACAGCAGCTGGTGCGTTTTCAGTGTTCAATACTTTTAATGACATACAATTCACTCCTTATGTATTTATATGAGATTTCATCTCTAGTTAGCAGCGTCCACAAACAAATCTAATTTATAGACGCTGCTCTTAATAACATAATTATACTAAACTTGCATCCAAAATTGCTAGTTTAAACTCTTATTTCATCTAAATAATTGTATATTGTGTATCTAGAAACACAAAGCACCTTAGCCACATAGTCAATTGCACCCTTTATAAGGAACGCACCCTGCTTATCTAACTTATTTACTATTGCAACTTTTTCTTCTTTTGTAAGGTAAGCAATAGGTTTTCCTTTTGCTTCGATCGTTTGATTAACTATATCCGTTAGAACATCATTAATCTTATTGCCACTTTCTTCTTTAACTTCTACGTCACTCGCAACTTTCATAATGTCACCCATAACATTTTTGGCTGCCACAAGCTCTGTCATATCAAAGTTAATACAGAAACATCCAATAACATTGCCATTATCATCTTTAATAAACATAGTTGATGATTTGAGAACTCTACCATCTGTACTTTTACCAGTATAGTTATAAATGTCCTCTTCTGTGTTTCCGTTATTTACTTTGTTTAATGAAACCTCTGTCATAGGGCTACCAATATCTCTTCCAGTAACTTGCCCATTAGCAATCTCAACTATTGAACTTTGAAGATTTGAAAAATCGTGCAATACTACCTCACAATTGCTTCCAAATGTATTTGCAACTCCATGTACAAGAGGAATGTACCTTTCAAGAATAGGATTTAATTTCTTACTCATTTTGGCTTCCTCCGTTACATTCTATTATTTTACAACTATATTTACAAGCTTCGAAGGTATAACTATAACCTTAAGAACTTGCTTTCCATCTGTTCCTTTAATAATTTTTTCAAGAGCCAATGCTTCTTTTTCTAAATCTTCTTTAGATATATCTTTTGAAACAGTAATCTTATCTCTAACTTTACCATTAATTTGAATAACTACATCAATCTCATCAAGAACTAATGCTTTTTCGTCGTACGTTGGCCACTTGCTATCATGTACGCTTTCTTCTTTACCCATAAGACTCCAAAGTTCTTCTGAGAAGTGTGGAGCAAATGGCGCAAGCATAAGTACTAAGCTATCAGCAACTTTATTGACAAGTTGTCCGTTAATATTTTCTTTTGAGCTTTCTTTATATTTATAAGCTTCGTTAACAAGTTCCATAACTGAAGAAATTGCAGTATTAAAGTTAAATCTTCCACCTATATCTTCTGAAACTTTCTTAATTGATTTATTTAACATAAAGTTTAATGTTTTTTCATCTTTACTTGTTACTTCAACATCACCTAAAACTGCTTTGTCTTTTATATCAAATACCAATCTCCAAACTCTATTTAGGAATCTATAAGCTCCCTCAACACCATCTTCACTCCACTCGAGATCTCTCTCTGGTGGTGCTGCAAATAGTGTAAATAGTCTAGCAGTATCAGCTCCGTACTTTTCGATAATCTCATTAGGACTAACTACATTACCCTTAGACTTAGACATCTTAGCTCCATCTTTTAGTACCATACCTTGAGTTAAAAGGTTTTTAAATGGCTCATCAACCGGAGAAATCTTTAAGTCATATAGAGCTTTTGTAAAGAATCTAGCATAAAGTAAGTGAAGTATAGCATGCTCTACACCACCAATATACTGATCTACTTCCATCCAATACTCAGCTTTCTTAAAATCGAAAATTTCTTTATCATTATTAGCATCAGCGTATCTAAGGAAGTACCAGCTTGAGTCAACAAAGGTATCCATAGTATCTGTTTCTCTCTCTGCCATTTCGCCACATTTTGGACATGGTGTAAACTTAAATGAATCACTCGTTTTAAGTGGAGATTCTCCCTTACCTGTAAATTCAACATCTCTTGGTAGTACTACTGGTAAATTCTCTTCTTTAATAGCAACTTCGCCACATGATGGACATGTTACTACAGGAATTGGAGTTCCCCAGTATCTTTGTCTAGAAACTAACCAGTCACGCAATCTAAAATTAACTGTTTTCTTTCCTAAGTTATCAGCATCTAATCTATCGGTAATTTTAGCAAGAGCTTCCGTACTATCCATTCCATCATATTCTGCTGAGTTCATCATAAGGCCTTTTCCAGTGTACGCAGCACTTAAGTTATTAACATCAATAGACTCATCTTCTGGCTTAATTACCGTTATAATTTCAAGATCATATTTTTTAGCAAATTCAAAGTCTCTCTCATCATGAGCTGGAACAGCCATTATAGCACCAGTACCATAGTCCATAAGTACATAGTTTCCAACATAAATAGGCATCTTTGCACCATTTAGTGGATTAATTGCGTATTTTCCTGTGAATAGACCTATTTTTTCAACATCAGTTGAAGTTCTTTCAATCTCAGATAAATGCTGTAATTTAAGTACAAACTCTTCAATTGGAGCTTGATACTCACTACCAGCAATTAACTCATTTACATACTCGTGTTCTGGAGCAAGAACCATGTAAGTTGAACCGTAAAGTGTATCTGGTCTTGTTGTAAATACGGTAAGGGCTTTATCAAAACCTTCTATCTTAAAGTCAACCTCTGCACCAACAGATTTTCCAATCCAGTTTTTTTGCATAGTCTTAACTTTTTCTGGCCATCCATCTAATTTATCTAAATCTTGTAGCAATCTCTCAGCGTAATCAGTAATCTTGAAGTACCACTGTGAAAGATTCTTTTTAACAACTGGGCTATCACATCTCTCACAAGCTCCACTAACTACCTGCTCATTAGCAAGAACTGTTGTACAACAAGTGCACCAATTTACAGGAGACTTTTTCTTATATACAAGCCCAGCTTCAAAGAACTGAACAAAAATCCACTGAGTCCACTTGTAATAATCCTCTTTACACGTAGCAAGTTCTCTATCCCAGTCGTAGCTGATTCCTAATTTTCTAAGTTGTTTTTGCATTTCTGCAATATTTTCAGTAGTCCAGATGTCTGGGTGAATTTGGTGAGCTATTGCAGCATTCTCTGCTGGAAGACCAAATGAATCCCATCCAATTGGATGAAGAACGTTATAACCCTTCATCTTTTTATATCTAGCGATTACATCACCAATTGAATAGTTTCTAACATGACCCATGTGTAACTTACCTGATGGGTATGGGAACATCTCTAGACAATAATATTTTTCCTTAGTTTCGTCTACTTCTACTTTAAAAGATTTTGTATCTTCCCAAGTTTTTTGCCATTTTGTTTCAATATTCTTAAATTCATATTCCATTTTGTAACCTCCGTCTCAAAAAATAAAAAAAATCAGCTTCCTAGAATAACCATAAGAATTTATAGGGACGAACTTTTAGCCCGCGGTACCACCCTATTTGGTCAAAAATGACCCTCTCACAGTTAATAAAGGTAACCAACCTACATTTACGTTAATTAGATAAGTTCAATTACTAAAAGTATCGATTTTCACCAACCATCGACTCTCTATCACTTTCTATAATCTACTACTTCTAAGCAAATTTATATTAAATTCTTTTCATAAGTTAAACTTACGTGTTTTCTAATCACTAATAGTACTAAAAACCTTCACAGATTTGAGTTATTATATCATAATTTCAATGTTCTTTGCAAGATTAATAAGTCAAAGGTCATATAAACATATGCCATGCTTATATCAATATAGACATACAAAGTGTTGTAACATTAATAAAAGCCTATCTAAATCAATGATTCTGATTATAGATAGGCTCTCAAAATTTTTAAATTCTGTGTTTTTCAATTAATTCATTTCTTAGTCTTATGCTATTTAGATGTACTATATGGCCAGCTTTAAAAACATGTTCAATAGTATTTTCTATAGACTCTATAATAGCTTTATCTAAGTTGGTCTTACTTATATCACGGATCTCATCTACACCTTTATACTCTCTACCATCTTCGATAGCATCAGCTAGAAATACTACTTTTTCAAGTATACTCATATTTTCACGACCAAATGTATGATAACTTATAGCATCTAGAATTTCGTCGTCTTCTATAGCAAGATCTTCTCTTACCATATAAGCACCAACAATTCCATGCATTAAGTTTATATTCATACTTGATTCTTTATCAACTTCTATATTATGTTTAAGAATATATTCATTTAATTCTTCTATAGAAAGATTCTTAGCATAGTCATGAAGCACTCCTGCAATCATAGCCTTTTCCTTTGAGCAACCGTGAATCTCTGCAAGCTCACCAGCCTTATTCATAACTCCAAGTGTATGAACTAGTCTTGATGGTTTTAACCTCACAGAAATGATACTTACGTATTGATCTAGATCATTAAACATAATAAAACACAACCTTTATTTATATATACCATTCTCTTTTATATAAGTCTCAACACTTTCAGGGAGCAAATACTTTATACTCTCTCCTTCTTCAACTCTTCTTCTTATGTCTGTTGAAGATATAGCAAGCGCGGGAACTTTTGTACTCTCTATCTTTACACCATGTTTAGTCTTAACTTCATCAATCTTATTTTGAAGTTCTTCGACACTTATACCTGGTCTCGTAGCACCTATAAAGGTTACTATTTCAAATAGCTCTTTATAGTCCTTCCATGTATCTATAAGAAGAATTGCATCGGCTCCAGTTATAAAATACAACTTGTCTTCTGCATTAACAGTATTTCTTATTTCACGTACAGTGTCAATTGTATAAGAAACCTCTTCTTTTTTTATTTCAATATCTGATATTTCAAAGTTCTTATTAGATTCTATTGCAAGTTTTGTCATATTTAATCTGTCATACTTTGTTGATTTTGTAACATTCATTTTATGCGGTGGATTGCCAACCGGTATAAAATAAATCTTTTGAAGATTAAATCTAGTTCTTATTTGCTCCGCTAGAACAAGATGTCCATTATGAATAGGATCAAATGTGCCACCCATAATTCCTATTCGAATGCCCTTTGCCTTATTTAATATCATTATTTCCTCCAGATGCTTGTTTAGTTTTTAACTCTTAAGCATCATCTTCATTAAATCATAATTGTTAAGATAAGAAAAGACCAATTATGAATTCACAATTGGTCTTACTGTTATAATTATAATGTTTTAGCGCTTTAAGTCTAGCTTTTTTTACTAATACAAGATAGTCTATTCAAATCTCACTTGCTATTTTCTCACTTTTCTAGCAACGGGAAGCTGAATTCTATCTTCTCTTTTCATGTCTCTAGCTTCTCTGTAGATTACAAATTTTTTACCAATAGCTTGTACAAACTCGGATCTAGTTTTTTCACAAACTTCGATGCAAGCGTCTTTAGCAGTCATATCGTTTGATTCAAGTACACTTACTTTAATAAGTTCATGAGAATCCAACGCTCTATTTAACTCAGCAATAAATTTGTCTGAGATACCTTCTTTACCAAGCTGTGTAAGTGGCTTTAATGTATTGGCTTTAGCCTTTAAAAAACTTCTTTGTTTTGCATTTATCATTTATTTCACCTCATATTTAATTCTGTTTTATATTAATTATAGAATTCAAATTCGTGAGTACTTATTCTTACAGTATCTCCCTCTTCAATTCCCATCTCTCGTAGATGCTCAACAACACCCATCTTAACTAGAATACTCTGGAATCTTCTAAGAGATTCAATGTCTTCAAAGTCAGTTGAATATACAAGTCGCTCCATTCTTGGTCCACCAACAATGTAGTATTCGCCATCACGAACATATTCAAGGCCAGTTCCCTTATCTTCTAATTCCTCAATAAACATCTCGTTATCGTCGAAGATATCAATATCTTCAGTTTCATCAACAACTTGAGTTACTCTTACCATTAATTCTTCTATACCTTCGCCAGTTGCAGCACTAATAGAGAATACTTCATAACCCATCTCAGTCATAGCGTTCATAAATTCGATTTTCTTTTCTTCATCAAATAATAAATCGATTTTGTTAGCAGCTACAATTTGAGTTCTACCACTTAACTTCTCGCTATATTTAATAAGTTCTGAGTTTATACTCTTAAAGTCCTGAATTGGATCTCTACCTTCAATACCTGATACGTCTACAACATGTACAATAACCTTAGTTCTCTCTACATGTCGAAGGAAATCATGGCCTAGACCAATACCCATATGAGCACCATCTATAAGTCCAGGTATGTCAGCTAATACAAAACTTCTTCCTTTAACAACTTCAACTACACCAAGGTTTGGGAATAGAGTTGTAAAATGGTAGTTTGCAATCTTTGGCTTTGCTTTTGTAACATTTGCAAGCATAGTACTCTTACCTACATTTGGATAACCTACAAGACCAACGTCAGCAAGCATCTTAAGCTCAAGTATTATACTTCTTTCAACACCTTGGCGACCCTGCTCTGAGAATGTGGGTGCTTGACGTGTAGAAGTTTTGAAGTGCATATTACCTCTACCACCATGTCCACCTTTAGCAATTATAACACTACCTTCGTTCTCAGCTAAGTCTGCAATTACTTTTCCAGAAGCTTCATCTCTAATGATAGTTCCTGGTGGCACTTTTATAATAAGATCTGGAGAATTTTTACCGTGCATTCTCTTTTTCATACCACGCTGACCATCTAATGCTAAATAACTTCTTTTATATCTAAAATCCATTAAAGTTCTCATATTTGAGTCTACTTCAACGACTACATTACCACCACGTCCACCATCTCCGCCATTCGGGCCACCATCAGGAACGTATTTTTCACGTCTAAAACTGACAGATCCATCGCCACCTTTACCAGATCTAATGTGTATCTTGGCTATATCTACAAACATAAAGATTCACCTCTTTTTACTCTTACACTATATTATTAATACCACTGCTTACTTAAGTAAACACACTACTCAAATAAGCTTCAATCCTTGAATTATCAATAGCAGTAGTATCTACTAACATTGACAATTCAAGGATTACTATACATCCCGAAGAACATTCTAAACTCAAAAAAAATGTCCACCATTATAATGATGGACATCCGATATATAACTTAAGCTTCGTAAACACTTACTTGCTTTCTGTTTCTATCTTTTCTTTCGAACTTAATTACACCTGTAACTTTAGCAAATAAAGTGTCATCGCCACCTCTACCTACATTGTTACCTGGATGAATTTTAGTTCCTCTTTGTCTAACTAAAATTGTTCCTGCATTTACTAATTGTCCATCAGCTCTCTTAACACCTAGTCTCTTAGAGTGACTATCACGGCCGTTCTTAGAAGAACCAACACCTTTTTTCGATGCGAACAGTTGAAGATTAAATTGAATTAACATCCGTTTCCACCTCCTTGATAAGAAGTTGTATATAGTTTGGGTAAGCATCCATGACGCCTTTAACACCCTTTATAAACACCTTAAAAATTATCTGACTATCATATAATTGCTTCTGTGTTAAATTGCTTGGAATATCCACTGAAAGTACTCCATCAAGCATTACAAACTCTATCTCTTCAATCTCCGCTACTTCATTAAGAGCAACAAGAGTTGTCTGAGCTAAAGTTGAAATCGCCGCACAAACTATATCTGAACCGAGTTCATCGAAGTTTGCATGTCCTTCAACATCATATGCAAAATATTCATCATCACTTGTATAAACACTAACTTTTATCATAATAAAAACCTACTTATAAAGAAATAGATTCGATTGTTACTTTTGTAAAAGGTTGTCTATGACCTTGCTTCTTTCTGTAGTCTTTCTTAGCCTTATACTTGTAAATGATAACTTTCTTAAGCTTACCGTTTTGAACAACAGTAGCAGAAACTTTAGCATTTTCAACTACAGGACTTCCTACAGTTAATCCATCTTCATTAGCTACAGCTAATACTTTGTCAAACTCAACAGTAGATCCTTCTTCAACATTTAATTTTTCAATATAAAGAGTATCACCTGCTTCAACTTTGTACTGCTTTCCACCTGTTTCAATAATTGCGTACATTTGCGCACCTCCTATTACCATTACTCGCCTCGTCTAGGCACCACTATGGTTTAAAACCTGACATGAGCGGCTCTATCCAAGAATAAATTTTATCACACACTTGAACTATTTACAATAACTTTTTCAAATTATTTAAGAAAATATTTTGGGTCTGTTGAAAGTTTAAAAGATTCATCAAATTTTTCAGTGGCTTTGATGTATTTTATAAGCTTTCCATTAAATTCTACTCTTAGAAATCTATTATTTACAACCATTGGGAATATATCTTCCCTTAGGATAATAGCAATATTACTGCATGCTGTATTTTCAGCTTCAGAAATCACTTTTCGATTTATGTCCTCAATTACAAATTCAATCACAAAATCTCTAGCAAAAATCATCTTTTTACTTGGCTCAGTCAACATTTTTTTAAGTGACTCACCACTTTTTTGTTTTGTGATTTGTATAAGACCAAGTTTAGTTATACCATGAAAAGTTAAGTTATCGCCACTATTTCTGCAAATCTCTGAAACTTTTTGGCTAAACTTCTCTTTTATCTTATCATCCATTATATTAACGGCGTCGATTATTATCATTCCACCAATATTTCTAAGTCTTATCTCACTCAGAGTTTTCAGTAGCGCTAAAAGATTTACATCATAGGCTGTTTTGTCATAATTCTTTCCACTCACATAGCTTCCAGAATTGACGTCTACTGCAGTTAATGCTTCTCCCTCTTCTATATCTATATATGCACCACTTTTAAGATTCACTCTGGTCTTAAATAGCTCCATAAGTTTGCTTTTTATATGATAGTCATTATATAAATCGCAAAATGGTTTATATTTCATTTTTTCAGATGGCCTTAGTCCTCGCTCAAGTACTTTTCTTTTGATTTCATCAAACAACTCTTCATCATTAGTTACAAAATTATAGTCTTCATTTGTAAATAGTAACTTTACAAGATCATTTTTAAATTTCTCATTTGTATGAATAAGTTTTGGAGTCGTTGCTATGACAGACTTTTATTTTATATAAGCATATTTTTGTTTTAAATATATAAATTCTTTAGTAATTTCT
>JBARWW010000117.1:0-8860 GCA_049647005.1 Acidaminobacteraceae bacterium
ATTATATTCTTATACATATTCTACCATTTGTTGGCAAAAAAATAAAGCCACATAAGTGACCTTTATAATTTATTATAGAGTTTAATTTCTATTACTATTATTATTTATTCATTATCTTCAGGTAAAAATATACCACCAAAGAAGACCATAAGTATGCTAGTTCCAATACCAAATGCCCCAATAGCAAGTCTTATATAATAATCAAATCCTATTTTATTAAGTAATACAAGTGTTGCTATTGTGATAATAAAAATTTTGATTCCTAGTTTTTTGAAGTTCATATGTCTCTCCCTGTAAAATTAATATAAGCATTAGTCAGCGATATTAATTTCTTTTAAACCTTCTCTCAGATACTCTCTTAGCCAGTTGATAACGTCAATATTGCTAATTGGTACTTCACCTAAAATCTTAACTATTTCTTTTGTGTTTAAAGTAAACTTCTCATCGTTCACTGAATGAGTATATATAAGTTGCATGTTAGGATTTGATAGTATAATTGCAACTATAGTATCAGACATATTGCCAAGCGGAACTCTATCTATGTTACTATGTTGAAATTCAGCTTCAACTTCCGTTCCAATTCCAAGATGTGAATTTATCGTGAATTTTCCATTACACTGCTCAGCTGCTGCTTTAAACATTGGAATACCAAGTCCAACTTTTCTAGTTGTTCTTGATGTGAAAAAAGGATCTACAACATTCTCTAGATCATGCTTTTCCATTCCTTCTCCATCATCTTTTATCTTTATAATCATCCTATCTTTATCAAGTTTTTCAATTATTGCAATTCGAAGCACCTCAGCTTTAGCTGAGATTGAGTTTTGAGCTATATCAAGTATATGTAGTGATAATTCCCTCATATTATATTTACCTCTCTTCTTTGAATAGACTCTTAAATACTGAGTCTATACTTAATTCATCAACCTCTATATAATTTGTTCTCTCAGAAATTTTTTCTAATATATGCGCATCTGAGTTTATAAGTTTTATGTATTTATCATATTTCTCGTCAATTAGAATTTTTTCGCCTGATGGATTTGTTGAAACTTCAACATATTTTATAGCAAGATTATCAGGTATAAATCCAAGATTTGTCACTAAACTGTTTGAAGCACGATCTATGTGAGCTGGAAATATAAAGCCACCCATATCTCTTACTTTTTTAAAAGCTGCCTCAACACTAATATTTGCTGATGTAATTAGTAGATATGGATCTTCACCTATCGTTTCATCATTTGCATCTAGTATAAGTTGATGTCCATATTTTTCTGGCTTATTAGGAATTTTTAGTTTCTTTTCTTCTATAAAATCTGCGAATTCACTAATTGTTTTCAAATCTCTAAAAAGACATATCAAATGAACGTCCTCTAGAGTTTGAAGTTCCATACCTGGAATAACAAGAACATCTCGCTTTTTCCCTACTTTTATTGCAGCTTCACAGTTTTCTATCGAATTATGATCTGTTATAGCAATTACATCAAGTCCCTTTATCATGCTCATGCTGACCACATTATTTGGTGTCATTTCGTCCTTAGAACATGGTGATAAACATGTATGCATATGTAGATCATAATAAGCCTTCATTACTTTATACCAGCTTCATAAAACTTTTGGAATACATGATATGAATCAAGATCTGTACTAAACATCATGATACCTTCTTCATCAGCCTTCTCAATTAAATCATCTTCCACTTTAATACCTTCTGGTATAACAATACATGAAAAATCAAGAAGTGAAGCAACTGCAAGTATATTACCATGTACTTGGACTGTTACCCATACATTATCTTGCTTTCCATTTGCCATAACCCAACTTAGCAAGTCACAACAATATAATCCTGAAATTTCTCTTGATAAATCTTCTTTCTTATTTAATAACTTAAATCCAAATTGATCTTTAATTAAACTTAAATTCATAATTTTCACCCACTTTATTTATTTTTTAAAACTACACAGTCATCAAACTTAGCTTTTCCAATTATAATATCTTCTGCAAGCGCTCTACAAGTCGGAGCACCACATGCACCACAATCAATTAAGGGTAGTTGCTGATGTATTTCTTCTATTTTAGCCATTTTTTCGAGAGCTTTTTTAAAATCATCATCTAGTTTTAGAACTGAAATTGCTTTAATTTCCTGATCCCATTCAAGTATTTCTTTATCATATTTATCATGATCTGTAATCACTCTTTTTCTATATTTATCAGCTAGTTTCCGAATCCTACTCTTTGCTATAAATGGGTTCTCTACATTTAAGGGGCCACCAACGCAACCAGTTACACATGCGTAGCCTTCAAAGAAGTCTATATAGCTAAGTTTTCCGATCTCAATTTCGTCAAGAACCTTAATAACTTCCTCAATACCATCTACAGCGAGATAATTATCAATTCCCATAGCAAAACTTTGTCCTCCGACCATTCCCCAACCGATACCTTTACCTGCTGCTTTTTGAACCTGAGACTTTACAGGTATATCTTCATAAATTCTAAGTATCTTTGTATATACTGATTCTATGGAAATTGCGCCATCTATAAATGATTTTGGTATTCCAATAGGATTATTTATGCTGGTAATTTTAGCAGGACACTGTGTTATATAAAAAACTCCAATTTCACTTGCTTTAAGTCCTGTCATTTCTATAACTTTATTTTTCGCTATTCTCGCAGAAACTTCCATAGGAGATTCAACTCTACTTATATTATCAATTAGAGATGGATATCTTATTTGAATCAACCTAGTAATAGCTGGACATAAAGTTGATATAATTGGAAATACATTTTCACGCTCATTAAGCTTCTCAAGTTGATAATTTGATATAATACCAGCAGCGTATGCAACATCATAAACATAATCAAATCCAAGCTCATAAAAACCATTAAATATTTTATTCATATCATACTCAAGTCCATACTGCCCATATAAAGAGATAGCAGGTAATGCAATATTAAATTTAAATTCCTTGAGTCTCTCAAGTGAGTCTGTAAGTGCTCCCTTTGCGTGATAAGGGCATACTTTTAAACATTCCCCACAATCAATACATCGTTCTGCAATTATCTTTGCCTTACCGTTTTTTATACGTATAGCCTGAGTTGGACAACGATCTAAACAGTAAGTACATCCATTACAAAAGTCGGGCTCAAGAATTACTGAATGCCAATATTCACTCATTTTATCCCCACCTAAACTATGTTTTAAAGAAACATAACCATCTTAACTTTAGTTGACTCACCAGTTGCAGAGTTTAAATAAAACTCATCGCTACATCTTTGTATATTTGGAAGTCCCATACCAGCGCCAAATCCAAGCTCACGAACCTTATGAGTTGCTGTAGAGAAGCCTTCAGTCATAGCCATATCAACATCAGCTATACCCGGCCCATTGTCACTAACATAAACTTCAATCTTATCGTTTTTTATAAGTACATCAATATGACCACCTAAAGAATGAATTACAACGTTAATTTCTGCTTCATAAGTTGCGATTGCGACTTTTCGTATTACAGCTTGATCAATTCCAAGTTGTTTTAAAACCTTCTTCACATTGCTTGAGGCTTTACCGGCTTTTGAAAAATCATCTTTGGCAATATCATATTCGAGTTTCATCACAGCATCTTCTTCACTGCGAAAAATTTCTTTTCCTTTATAATATTTGCTCATTATTTAACTCCTTAAATTTGTATACCCGCAAGGCCTTTACCAAATAAGATACCTGATGCAGTATATAGTGTGTGTTTAGTTGAAATAATAACAATTTCATTTTCTTTTGCAAGTTCAAGTAAGTCAATATCTGGAATCTTTCCACGTACAAAAACTATGGCCTTCAAATCAAGCATTTCAGCAGTTCTAATAACTTGATGATTATTGAGGCCTGTCAGAAGTACAACATTCTCACCTACATGTGCAAGCACATCACTCATAAGATCTGAGCTGAATGCATTTTCAATATTTTCAGTTAAGTTTTCTTCACCCATAAGCACATTACCATCAATCAGATCAACAATTTCTTTAACAAGCATAGTAACCTCCAAGTTGTGCATTTATTATTAATTATAACTATAACGGTTCGAAAGTTCGTTAGTTATTTAACAATAATTATATCACACTCCAATGACTTTTTTGCAAAATTAAAGTTTAATTTATATTTTTTGAAAATTTCGAACTCTTTATTTATTGTATCATTTATCGCTTTTCTATTAAAGGTTTTATGGTACTATATACATCTTCATGAATTAGCTCACGAAGCTTTGGTCCACCATTTTCTGAGCAAGATATCATTTTCCATTTATACTTATTGGCTATCCAAAGTGAATTTTCATAAGTTTTTCTCATATAATCAGAGTCTTTCTCATGTATATCTTTTTCTGATCCACCAGTAATTTTATTGTCACGATTTTCGATTAATTTGAGACTAACTTCAATCTCCATATTTAAAAATATAACTTCAGTTGGCTTTGGAAGCCCCATCTTTTCAAATTCAAGATCATATAACCAATCTAAAAATATATTTTTTTCTTCTACACTTTCGTATTTAGAAGCTTGATGGACCATATTAGATGTAGTATATCTATCCGCAATTACAATTCCACCTTTATCTAAAAACTCTTTCCAATCAGTCTTATATGAAGCAAACCTATCTACCGCATAAAATGTTGAAGCAGCATATGGATTAACATCTGATGGACTCGATCCAAAATCACCTGCAAGATACATCTTTACAAGTGTTGATGACTTATCTTCATAATTTGGGAATGTTATTCTTCTTACTCTATGCCCTTCTTTTTCTAATCTATCTTTTAAAAGTCTTGACTGCGTCTCTTTACCACTAGCATCAGACCCTGCTTCTATTACTATTAAAACTCCGCTCATTTTTACCTCCGTATTGTCTTTACTTGTCACATTTATTATAACTTATCTATAAGTTATTAGAAAGAATTGCAAGTGATATATAATAGAACAATTTTGAAATATGTTTATAGATCTAATTATAAAGAAAAGGCACACTGTGATCATATGATCATAGTATGCCTTTCGAACTTTATATAAGTATAATTTTAAAATGCTTTTTTTATGAATTGTAATATAACTTGTTTGATGCATAATCAGGATCACTAGTTACATCAATACCAAGTTTTCTAAATGTCTGCTCATTGATACCACTAAGTATAGTAGTCGAGTGAGCTTGACAGTTTTTAAGCTGTGATAATTTTTCCATAACTGATTTAGCAGTTGGATTTGTTGCCGCACTTATGCTAAGAGCAATAAGTACTTCTTCAAGATCAAGAGCTGCAGTGCTTCCATCTAGGATGTTTGTTTTTAAATTACTAATTGGTTCCAATATAAGTGGAGAAATTAAGTGTATCTCATCATCTAACTTAGCAATATGCTTAATCGCATTAATTACTACTGCTGAAGATGCGTCCATTACATTTGAAGTCTTACCAGTTAAAATTGTCCCATCATGAAGCTCAAGAGCAACTACTGGACAAAGTTCATCTATACAAGCAGTCTCTTTTAACTTGGCAGATTTTTCTCTAGCTGGTGTTACAACAATTCTATCTTCTGGCTTTAAGTTAACTTCTTCCATAATAAGTCTAGCACGGTTAAATGTATCTAAATCCGCATTACCTTTTTTATATTCACAACCTGTTTTGAAGTATCTTCTTATAATTTCTTGATTAGAAGCCGCACGAACTACATCGTCATCTATAATGCCAAATCCTACTCTGTTAACGCCCATATCTGTTGGAGACTTATAAACAGCTTCTTCGCCTGTTATCTTCTCTATAATTCTTCTTAGTACAGGGAATGCTTCAATATCTCTATTGTAATTTACAGAAACTTTGTTATATGCATCAACATGGAATGAGTCGATCATATTAACATCTTTTAAGTCTACTGTAGCTGATTCGTATGCTATATTAAGCGGATGTTTAAGTGGAACATTCCAAACAGGGAATGTTTCAAACTTTGAATATCCCGCAACTTTTCCAAGTTTATGCTCATGGTATAACTGGCTAAGACATGTTGCAAGTTTTCCACTACCAGGACCCGGAGCTGTAACTACTACTATTGGTTTTGATGTTTTGATGTATGGATTTTTGCCGTATCCTTCATCACTTACAATTGTGTCAACATCAGTTGGATAACCTTTTGTTGATCTATGAATTACAACTTTTATATCACGTCTCTCAAGCTTGTTAATAAATGTAGTAACAGCTGGTTGATCATCATATCGAGTGATAACTACAGAGTTTACATCAAGGTCATAACTTCTTAAATCATCAATCAATCTAAGGACATCTACATCGTAAGTTATACCAAAGTCACCACGAATTTTGTTTCTTTCGATATCACCTGAGTAAACACAAATAATTACTTCAACTTTTTCTTTTAGTTTATGAAGTAGTTTGATTTTTGCATTCTCATCAAACCCTGGAAGTACTCTTTTAGCATGTAAATCAAATAATAATTTACCACCAAATTCTAAGTACAATTTGTCGTAATCATTTACTCTCTCAAGAATAAATTTGGACTGTTCTTCAAGATACTTGTCTTTGTCAAATCCGATTTTCATAATTTGTCTCACTCTCCTAATTTAATTTCCTATTTTGTTTCTAGAAATAAACCCCTTCATTTCTATGTTTGAACTATACATTTTCTAACATCACAGCGCATATATAAGAAATAGATTACATCAATATAAGTGAAGTAATCCATCTAAGTCGCCGTATTTTGTTAATACATAGTATCTCAAGCCCTAATTCGAAACATTACGTTAAAACATATAACTCATAAATATTTTATCACTAATAAATACTCATTTGTATAAGAAGCAATTAAAATATTTTAAAATTTTGTAACAAAAAATCTTTGTCACAGAATTTATACATCAAGTAATTATTTTACCACAATAATTGATAAATGCAATATGGTTTTTTAGTATTTAGGTTAAAAACATTTCATAAATTTCTATCCTAGCAAATTCTATATTACTTTTCTTTTGCTAATTTTGATTTTATATAATAGTAAATTCCTATAACAATACATAATTCAGCAATCTTTATTAGCTCAAAATACTTAGATCCATTATCATTTTGAGTAAATATAAAATATATAAAGACAAAATATAATAGTGCATTTGCAATTTTTTTATAGTCCCACGATTTAATATCCAATATAAAAACCTCCATTTTCATATTATAGTATCATAATATTTAAAAATCATCTAAAATATTATTAATAATAGAGACAAAAAAACCATCTCAAATTAAACTCATAACGAATTATACTTAAGATGGCTTTTCTATTTGTACATTATAGGTTTTCCTAAACTCTCTTAAACCTATACCCCGCTCCCCATACAGTTTCTATGTATTTAGGATTTGAGGGTTCCTTCTCTATCTTCTCACGTATGCGCCTTATGTGTACAAGGACTGTGGTTGTATCTCCAAGTGAGTCCATGCTCCATATCTTTTCAAACAGCTGTGTTTTACTAAAAACTACATTAGGATTTTGTGCTAGTAATAGAAGCGTATCAAACTCTTTATTTGTAAGCATAACCTCTTCATCTTCTACATAAACTCGCCTAGACTCAGGTTCAATTTGCATACCTGATATGGATATACACTCCATAGAACTACGAGCTTTACCAGTTAGAGTATCATATCTTTTTATATAACCTTTAACACGAGCTACTAACTCCTGAGGGCTAAATGGTTTTGTCATATAATCATCTGCTCCAAGTCCAATACCTCTTATTTTATCGATATCTTCCTTCTTAGCTGACACCATAATTATAGAAACATCTTTTTTTTCTCTAATTTTTCTACATACATTGTAGCCATCCATACTTGGAAGCATAAGATCTAGTATGACTAGGTTAAAGTCTTCACCCAGCGCAAGATTTAGGCCTTCTTTTCCATCGTTTGAAATGGTAACATCAAAGCCTTCTATCTCAAGATAATCGCGTTCAAGTTCCGCTATAGGATTTTCATCTTCAATTATTAGTATTTTTTTCATATCTACACCTTCTTAAGTTTAAAGTATATCTCAGTATATACTTCAAACTCTGATCTAGCGGCAATTATTCCACCGTGTTCTTCAATTATCTGCTTTGCTATAGAAAGACCAAGTCCGCTTCCGCCAGTATTGCTACTTCGTGACTGGTCAACTCTATAAAATCTATCAAATATATTTTCTAGCTTTTCTGATTCTATACCGATTCCATTATCTCTTACATAAACGCTGATATATCTACTATCCTCTTCAATTATAAGTTTTATTTCTCTAAATTCTTTTTTAGTAAATTTAATTGCATTAGTTACTACGTTGTTTATTACACGTTTTATTTTATCACGGTCCATAATAACTCTACTGCTTTCATCAATATTCATGGTATATTCAAAACTAATTTTATGCTCTTCCATTTCAAAATCAAGCTCGTATGTGCAATCTTCTATATATTCTTTAAATAGAACATTTTCAAATTTCATTGAATTATTATTTGTATCTAGATTTGATAAAAGAGTTAAGTCATCTATCAGCACGTCCATGTCTTTTACATAGGTGCTAATGATAGATGTGTATTTTTTAAGCTTTTCAGGTGTATTAGCAACACCATCATTTATGCCATCAACATAACCTCGAATCGCAGTCATTGGTGTTTTTAAATCATGTGCTATATTTGCTAAAAGTTCACTTCTTTTATCTTCATATTTTATTTGAAATTCTCTTGAATCATTTATTTCTTTTTCCATTTCATTAAGGGCTAAGAATACATCTCCAATTTCATCTCTTCTTGAGTATTCTAGAGGATCACTCTTCTCACCAAGCTTTATACTATTTACCTTACCTTCTATAC
>JBARWW010000118.1:0-13068 GCA_049647005.1 Acidaminobacteraceae bacterium
GCTCAGCGCTACCTAAACATGGAAGGGTATATGGTGGGAAAAAGAGTAGTTATTTTAGGCTCTGGAGATATTGGTCTGATTATGGCACGAAGAATGACACTAGAAGGTGCAAAAGTTCTTGCAGTTGCTGAAGTTATGCCTTTTTCAGGTGGTCTCATGAGGAACATTGTACAGTGTCTTGACGATTTTGATATTCCTTTAATGCTAAGTCATACAGTGACTGAAATTAAAGGATATGATCGCGTGGAAGGTGTGGTTATTTCGCAGGTAGATGAAAATCTCAAACCCATACCTGGTACTGAAATTTCATATGAGTGCGATACCTTACTTCTAAGCGTGGGTCTTATTCCTGAAAATGAGTTGTCAAGAGAAGCCGGTATACTTATAGATAAGTCAACGAATGGGCCGATTGTCAATGAAGCTATGGAAACATCCATTTCTGGAATATTTGCTTGTGGCAATGTGGTTCACGTCCACGACTTAGTGGATTTCGTTACTGCGGAAAGCAAGAGAGCTGGATCTTATGCTGCAGAGTATGTTTTGGGAACAATGGTAGCTGAGGCGGAAAGCTTAATAACCGTTCCAGGAAACGGTATTTCATATATTGTTCCTCAAAAAATTAGAGTTGAAAATTTAAGTGATAAAGTTACTTTCTTTATGAGGGTTAATAAAACATTTTCCAATGTAAGTCTTGTGGTAAAAACAGGTGATAAAGTAGTGCGTGAATTTAAGAGGAAACACTTAGCGCCAGGAGAAATGGAGAGTATTGAACTAGAAAAGGAAATTCTTGAAGCTATGGGTCTTGAAACCCTTACTATAGAAGTAAGGAAGGAGGCATAACATATGAAAATTGGAGAAAAGAAAGAAATGATTTGTATTGTCTGTCCTATAGGGTGTCGAATGACGCTGGAATGTATGAAAGAGCATAAAACGGAAGATGCATATTCTGTAACAGGAAATAAATGTAAGCGAGGCTTTGATTATGCAGTTAAGGAAATGACATCACCAATGCGTATGTTGCCTACAACCGTTAAAATCGAAATGGGTATTTTGAACCGACTACCGGTTAGAACACAGAATCCTATTCCAAAAGAACTGATTTTTGATTGTATGGATGTCATAAATAACATCAAAGTTTATGCGCCAATCTCTATGGGAGACGTGGTCAGTAGTAATATATTAGGTACCGGCGTTGATGTTATAGCCACACGAAGCATGGATCGGTCAAAATAAAAATTCATGGGAGGCTCTAATGAATCTTATCCAAATGCCACTTGGTGACAATAGATTAGATCAAGAACTATCAGTATTTCATTATGCACGTATTCTAGACGCTATAAAAGAAGCTGTTTGTCTGATTAACTCTATGGGAGAGATACAGTACGTCAATGCAGAGTATTGCCATCTTTTTCAGGTGCAAAAGTCAAAACTTGTAGGTAAGAGCATATATAGGGTGATATCTGATGATCTTACCCTTGAATGTCTCAAATCTCACAGAGCTTGTTACGGTAAAATTGAACACAAAGGGAACTTGGCTGGTTTATCTGTGAGTGCGGAGCCTATTATAGTCAGTGGTCAAATGTATGGGGTTCTTAGCAGATACATTTTAGAAGATGCTAGTGACATTATGGTAGGAAAAGCTGAGCCTATCCAGTTGAATGATTATATGCTTATTAATCCATTTGTGGATTTCTATATTACAGAAAATCAAAAATTGATTTCAGAGTTAATAATGGCAAGAAAAGCAGCTCTTAGCTCATCAACTATTTTGATACTCGGTGAGAGTGGTACTGGTAAAGAATTAATTTCTAAAGGAATACATAGACACAGTCGCAGGAAAGATAAACCTTTTATTGCAGTCAATTGTGCAGCCATTCCAATCAATTTAATTGAATCAGAGTTGTTTGGTCATGAACAAGGTGCTTTTACTGGAGCGATAAAGACTAAAATCGGAAAATTTGAACTGGCCAATGGTGGTACTATCTTTTTAGATGAAATTGGGGATTTACCTTTGGAGTTGCAAGTTAAATTACTTAGGGTTATTCAAGAAATGGAAATACAAAGAGTTGGAGGGCATGAGACGCTCAAGATAGACGTTCGAATCATTGCTGCAACTCATCGAAATTTAGAAGAAATGATTAAGGAAGACAAGTTCCGAGAAGATTTGTATTATCGGTTGAACGTTATACCTATTCAATTGATGCCACTTAGAGAACGTATAGGTGATATACGACCTTTAGTCAAAAAACTTTGCAATAAAATATCTTTAAAGATGGAACTAGAAGTTGTTGAATTTGAGGATGAAACTATTGATGTTTTAGAATCATGGCAATGGCCTGGTAATATTAGAGAACTTGAAAATATAGTTGAAAGGGCTATTGTTCTTTGTGAGGGTCAAAAGGTAAGTGTATATGATTTGCCTAAAGAAATGAACCACTGTTACGAAATCTATAAGGAACGTCAGCTTGAAATTATAGACGGCATAGAAGAAAAAGATCCCTTCCAAATATTAATAGAGCAAGGAAGTATTCAAAAATTTGAATACTACGAAAGTGTTATTATCCAAATGGCCATAGATAAGCACAAAAGCTATAATGCTGCTGGAAAAGCTTTAGGACTGACCCATAAAACTGTGGCAGCTAAAGTGAAAAAGTATGGTCTTTACTATGGATTATAAGCTATTAAAAAAATTATTTTAGTCATAACTCTGATGATTATATTAGACTGATAAGCAAAAAAAGCCAGATATTCAATCCTCTACATCTGCCAAAGTGGTGGTAGTCAGAGGATTTTTCTTTTGTTAACTTTCTTGTCTTTGAACAAATGGTTTTGCAATTTCAGCATTGATTTCGCCACCTACTATCAATATAATAATACTCAAATTTAGCCATAAAAGTAATATAATGATACTTCCAAGTCCACCGTAGACCTTTGAATAATTTCCAAAGTTATTGACATAATATGAAAATAACATTGATGCTCCAATCCAACATACTGTTGAAAAAATACTACCTATTAATGCATGTTTAATTTTGATGTGGCGATTAGGTGCTAATTTATACAATAAAGTAAAGTATACTACCATGCCTACTAGAGGACTTAATACTCTTAACAATCTCCATAATCCTAAATAATCAGTTAATCCAAATTCATTTGATACGAACTGTCCTATTTGTTCTCCTAAAACCAAAAATAGAAAGGAGCTAATCATAATAGCTGGTATACCTATTGTTGCAACTAAAGCAATAGCTTTAACTACGAAAAAAGATCTTTTTTCCTTAACATCATATGCTTTATTTAGACCTGCAATTAATGCATTTACTCCTTTTGAAGCACTCCATAAGGTTGTTATCATACCAATAGATAAAAGTGTAACACCACTATTTGAGACAACTTCATTAACTATACTAAAAATCAAATGGCTGGATTGTTCAGGAATCAACTGTATGATTGTATTCATTAGTATCTCCTGATCTATATCAAAGAAGATGAGAAGGTTAAGTAAAAAGATTAAAAAAGGAAATATAGCAAGTAACATATAGTATGTAATCTGAGCACTCAGTCCAGTTACACGATCATCACGTATTCTGTTTATAACTCCTTTTGTAAACCTTAGTAAATAGTATCGCTCAATAAATTCTCCGACTTTTACGCCGAAGATCTTCATTTTATCCTTAATAGATTTCATTATATTTTTATACATAACTCTCAAAATCACCCCAATCATATCACTATGCAGAACTCTTATATTTATAATACCCGACTTCTTAAATGATTAACAAGTAGCTTAAACTTAATCTAATATAATTGATTTTATAAGTAAGAAAGAAATTATAGATTTATAAAATTTGATTCTTAAATTAGAAGTATTATATTGACACATTTGAATATAGTTAGTACACTTACTATATCTAAACTAACTAATGTGAAAGGAGATATTATGCTATCGTATTTTATTATTAAAATTTCAAGAAATTTAAAGAATAGATTAAATAAAGAGTTAAGTGAATTTGGTGTTACATCGGCGCAATTCTCTGTCATGAACCAAATTGATTCTATGGACAATATGGTAAAAGCATCAGAAATTGCGACGGCCTTGTGTTCAGATAGGCCGACGATATCTGCTATTGTTCACAGACTATATATGAATGGAATGATAGAAAAAATAGATGACAATAAGGATAGGCGATCACAATTTATTCGATTATCTAAAAAAGGTCAAGAAAAACTAATTGAATTACGTCTTATAGCTGATGATGTAAGCGAGGAGCTTTTTCAACATATATCGGACGCAGATAAGAAAAATCTAATGCGTACTTTACACCAAATAAATAGTAGATTGGAGGAGTATAATGACTAATATTATGATTACTGGAATATCAGGTAATGTTGGAAGTTCAGTGGCAAAACATTTTGAAGAAAACAAAATGGAGTATATAGTAGGTGTTCGTAATCCGAAAAAAATAAAAGCAAATAACTTTAGCCAAATCAGGTATTTGGATTTTGAAAATCCAGAGTCATATAATGATGCACTTCGTGGGATTGACACGATTTTCTTAGTTAGACCCCCTCAACTTACAGATATAGTAGGTATTTTCTTACCTTTTATAAAGGCGTGTAAAAGCGAGGGTGTATGTCATATTGTATTTTTATCTCTTTTAGGAGTTGAAAAAAACCCATTTCCACCTCATCATAAAATAGAAAAACTAATTGAATCATCTGGCATAGATTATACTTTTATTAGACCTAGTTTTTTTATGCAAAATCTCATAAACCCTCACGCAGAAGATATTCGTTTGAGAAATGAAATATATATTCCATCAGGAAAAGCTAAAATAAGTTTTATTGATACTGAAGATATAGGTGAAATTATAGCGATCACTATGCTTGATAATAAACACAGAAATAAAAAATATACAGTAACTGGCCCAGAGTCAATAACATATTATGATGTGGCTAAACAGATGAGCCATATTTTGGAGAGAGAGATTTCTTATACAAATCCATCACTGTTAAAGTTTAGAAAAGAAATTATTCGTAGAGGAACTAAAAAAGAATTTGCCAATGTTATGACAATATTATATTTAACAACAAAGTTTGGTCTTGCCAATCATTTGACTGATACTGTTGAAGAGATTCTTGGAAGAAAACCAAATACAATTAAGACTTTCACTCTTAACAATAAAGAGATTTGGAAGTAATATAGATTTTAAAAGCAAGGTCTCAAATATAGAGATTTTGCTTTTATTGTTAAAAAAATTTCCGTGTAAGTATATCATTAAATGATTTTTTTTCTGTGAATGGGTATAGATATAAACAGATAAAATAAATGGAGGTATAGTTATGAATATGAAACAGTTAGAAAGAATGACAAGTAGCAAAGGTTTTATTGCTGCACTTGATCAAAGTGGTGGAAGTACACCTAAAGCCCTTGAAACATACGGTGTTTCAAAAGAGTCATATAATGGTGAAGAAGAAATGTATAAAGTTGTTCATCAGATGAGATCAAGAATTATGGAAAGTCCTGCTTTCACTAAAGATAGAATTCTTGGAGCAATCCTTTTTGAAAAAACTATGGATTCAAAAGTTCAGGGACAGTTCAGTGCTGATTATCTATGGGAAACAAAAGGAATTGTGGCTTTTCTTAAGGTTGATAAAGGCTTAGCAGATTTAGAGAATGGAGTTCAGCTAATGAAAGCAATGCCAAATTTAGATGAATTACTTGTTCGTGCAAAAGAACGTAATATATTTGGCACTAAGATGCGTTCGGTAATAAAAGAAGTAAATGAAGCTGGTATAGTGGAACTTGTAGCTCAACAATTTGAGCTTGGTAAAATTATTTTTAAAGCTGGATTGATTCCTATAATTGAGCCTGAAGTAGATATTTATATAACTGATAAGCAAGTAGCTGAATCTATCCTTAAAGAAGAGCTCATTAAAAACATAAAAAAATTGGATGCAGATACTAAGATTATGCTTAAACTAACTATTCCAGATGAAGATAATTTATATGAAGAAATTATGGCATTTCCAAATGTTGTCCGTGTTGTTGCTCTATCAGGCGGTTATTCAAGAGATTTAGCAAATGAAAAATTATCAAAGAATCATAATTTGATTGCAAGTTTTTCACGAGCACTCTCAGAAGGCTTAAGTGTTAAACAAACTGATGAGGAATTCAACAAAATGCTAGATGAGTCAATTAAAATGATTTATGAAGCTTCAATAAAATAATTTTTAAGAATTATATTAGCCAGCAAACAATTGTTTGTTGGCTTTTTTATAGTGTGCCCAGCATGTGCACAATCTTATTGATAGAATTATATGTAATAAAAATAAATTGTTTAAAGTTGATTTTTCATTGGAATTACTTCTTTTTTAATGCTATAGTTACGTGTTAATATAAAGAAAAAATACATACAAATTAAGCTCTTGAGGTGAAATATGAAAGATAAAAAAATAAAAGATTTTTTACTTCTCTATAACGATTCTTTTCCCATTGATAATTGTATTAATCTTTATCAGTTTGATGATGATTCTATTAAAAAAATATTGAAAATGTTAAAAGATCAGGATATTGCAGATATGCTAAAAGTTGGTGAAGACAATTTTAGAAAATCAATATTAAAACTACTAAATTCTAATCAGCTAATTCAGGTGTTTCAAGGTATGAAAACGGATGATATTGTTGACTTAATAGGACTCTTAAAGGTAAGCAAAAGGAAAAAAATATTTGCTGAAATTGAGAGTAGTGGATTAAATAGTGTCAAGGAATTATTAGGCTATAAATCTGATGTTGCTGGTGGAATTATGACAACAGAATATATTACATTAGATGAGAATATGACGCTTGAAGAAGCCTTTCTTAATGTATGTCGTATAGCTCCAAAATCAGAAGTTATAGAGGAGATGTATATTACAAATGAAGAAAATAAATTAATTGGAAAGATAAATATTAGAGACTTATTAGTACCAGATAGAAGCAGTAAGTTAATTTCAATAATTGATAAAAAGGTTCTATCTATAACACCTGAAATTGATCAAGAAGAAGTAGCACGGATTGTTTCAAAGTATGATTTAATTGCTATTCCGGTTGTAAATGATGAAAATATTGTGCTGGGAGTTATTACACTCGATGATATTATTGATGTTATTTATCAAGAACAATCAGAAGATTTATTAAACATTGGTGGTGTTGCACAATCTGATACTGTTAAAGTAAAAGTAGTACCATCAATTGGTCAAAGACTTCCATGGTTATTTGTAAATTTGGCAACTGTTTTTTTTGCAGCATTTGTTGTAAGTACTTTTGAAGGTGAAATAGAAAGATTTATAGCCTTAGCTATGGCTATGCCAATAATAGCTGGTATGGGAGGGAATTCTGGAAATCAAGTTCTTGCAATGACAATAAGAGATTTAACCTTTGATAATTATAATCTAGGTGGGAAATTATATAGGAAAGTTCTTAAAGAAATTATTGTAGGTTTTGTTAATGGAATAATATTAGGTGCTGCGGCAGGCGTTATTATTTATATTAAATATGAAAGAATAATGTTGTCACTAATTGTTTGTGTTGCAATGATATGCAATTTCATTATTGCTAATATAGCTGGTTTATTAATACCAACATTGCTAAAGAAAATGAAACGCGATCCTGCTGTTGGATCAAGTATATTGGTTACAGCCATCACGGATTCATTTGGATTTTTTATTTTGCTGAGTCTAGCAAAGTGGCTAATTAAATATATCTAACAAGAAATAGTAAGTTTAAAAAAGCAATTTAGCTCCTTAAATGAGTTGAATTGCTTTTTATGTTTAAGAATATAAATGTAATCGACTATATATTGATTAAAATATATTTATTATAATAAACACCAAAAAAACAAAGGTGATTACATTTTTTGGTGAAATTGAATATTATGTTTATTTTTTAAAAAGTAAAAAATCACATAATAAAAATGAAGGGAGTAAGTTAAATATACTAGATAAACTATGGGCAATAACCCAAAACTGGAGGTTCCAATATGTATAAAAGATCACATAAGAAATCATTTTATAGATTATCACTGGTTCTAGTAGTATTATTGATATTTACAAGTTTAGGATTCGCTTCAACGGGCGATGGTAGTTGGGATTCGCCCTATAATGTTTCGCAGGCTATTAGTAATCAGAATGGAAGCACTAAAACAATACAAGGTTACATCGTTGGAGAACCTATTAGTTCAACAAATGTTAATACGAGTTCATTTATAGCTGACTATGCTATAGCTTTAGCAGATTCAAAAGTTGAAACGAATGAATCAAACATGGTTTACATACAAGTTTCAAGCGAAAATAGAAATAGCTTTGGATTAAAAACTAACCCAGAAATGATGGGAGAAATTGTTAGAGTAACAGGTGTTTTACAAAGCTATTTTGCGCATTCGGGAGTAAAAAGTATTTCTAGAATAGAAAATGTTTCATCAGGTGGAGATCCGATTGATCCAAATGTTTCAATATATGATAGTACATATTATAAAAATGCAATTGGTCAAAGTGGTTATACATTAAAAAATACACTACATAATATAATTGATGATCATAATGAATTGTCATATGCAAGTTTATGGGATGCATTAAGACATACTGATGAAGATCCTAATAATTCAAATAATGTAATTGAAATTTACACAGGCAGATCAATTAGTAAATACGAGAATGGCGGCTTAGTTGACGAGTGGAATCGTGAACATGTATGGGCAAAATCACATGGTGATTTTGGAACAAGCAATGGAGCAGGAACAGATTTACACCATATTAGACCTGCAGATGTATCGGTAAATTCTGATCGTGGAAATTTAGATTTTGATGAAGGTGGAAATTATAATTCAGAAGCAACGCAATGTAGGTCTGATAGTGACTCATGGGAACCAAGAGATGACGTTAAAGGTGACGTAGCAAGGATGATATTTTATATGGCGGTTCGTTATGAAGGCGATAGTGGGGAAGTAGACCTTGAATTATTAGATAATGTGAGCAGTGGTACTTCGCCTTACCATGGTAAATTGTCAGTTCTATTAAAATGGAATGCTGAAGATCCAGTAGATGATTGGGAAAGAACACGTAATGATATTATATATAATGATTATCAATTTAATAGAAATCCATTTATAGATCATCCAGAGTGGATAAATGAAATTTGGTAGATATTTATATTAACCTAGTTTAGCTAAAACGATGTATAAATATATATAATTTGATTCAAATTTAATTGGGTATAAATAGATATGTATTAATTGTATCCAATATTATTAAGAAATATAATTTATTGAGTTATTAGAGAGGGGCATTATAAATGGATAATAATATGAGTGCCAATATTGAAAGAATATTAGAGACTTCGCCAAATATAGTTTGGAAAATGTGGACAGATGCAGATAGTTTTAAAACTTGGTATGGACCAAATGGTTTTAGTATTGAGGTTTTAAAAATGGATGTAGTTGAGGGTGGTGAGCATCTAATATGTATGACTATGCCTGATGGTGAAAGAAAGATGTATACTACTGGTGTTTATAAAGAAGTTGCCATAAACAAAAAATTAGTTTATACAGATATACCTTGTGATGAAAGTGGTAAAAGACTTGAACCAGAAGCAATGGGTATGCCAAAAGGATCACCTATGACTACAGAAGTTATAATTGAACTTCTTGCTATGGGTGATAATACAAAGATGATTATGAAGCATGTAGGAGTTCCAGAAACTACAGAAAACATGTGGAATCAAGCATTTGATAAGATGGTTCTTGCTATAGAAAAAGTTATGTAATATAAGAATATGTCATAAAAATAGGAGGCTATATGAAAAAAATGCTTGAAAATATAAAGGATGAAATGTTATATAAAGTATTTGTTGAAAATCATCCTTCTATAATAATGATTATTGATGGCGAAAATGGTCGTATTATGGATGCTAATATAGCTGCTGAAAAATTTTATGGATATTCAAATGATGAATTTATAGGTAAAAATGTAAGTGAAATAAATACTTACTCAAAAGAAGAGATATATCTTGAAATGAAAATGGCCATAGATCAAAATCGTAATTTTTTAAAATTTACACATAGATTAAAAGATGGAAGTTTAAAAAAAGTTAACGTAATTAGCTATCCTATAGTATATAACAAAAAAGAGTATCTCTTCTCAGTTGTAGTTGAAGAGATAGATCAATTTGAATTTTTAGACGATAGAAGTGTTAATTTAATTCAAGGTTTTTTATTTGATAAACCAGTTGGTTTAGATACATTGTTTGAACGAATGAATAATGTGAATCAAAAATCTATAAAGTATATTTCATCTGAGACTGAAAAGGAGATACTTGAGAATACTTTTTATAATACCGGTAGAATATTTGTTCAAAACTCAGATGAAAACTTTAAATTTAAAAATTCTAACATACAGTTTTCAGGTATCATTAAATCATATGTAGAAGCATTTTATAAATCACCAGTGGGTATGATATTAGTTTCAGATGATTTTAAAATCCAGAGGTGGAACAAATCTGCAACAGATATTTTTGGCTATAAAATGTCTGAAGTAATAGGTGAGAACTTATTGGATCTTACAACTAAAGAAGCTAGTAGTAAGGGGTTCTATGAAGTTTTTAAGAATGCATTTGTTGGTGGAAATCATGAAGCTGTTATTGATAATGTAGATTGTCATAACAATGATTTGAAGTGTCAGTGGAATATTAATTTGATAAGTGATACTGGTTCATTGGAGAAGACTTATATATGCATAATTCAAAATATAACAGAAAAAATAGAACTAGAAAAAGAGTGTATAAAAATTAATAACGCTCTAAATAAAACTAAATCAGCAATTGTAATGACTGATTTAGAAGGTAAGATTACCTATGTTAATAGTGCGTTTATGGAAATTACAGGCTATATAAGAGAAGAAATATTGAATGAAAATATCAACTTAGTATCTTCAAATGAACAAAGTGATGAATTTTATAATGAACTATGGAATGTTATAAACGATGGTAAAATATGGAGTGGTGAATTTAAAAATAAAAAGAAAAATGGCGATTTGTATTGGACTAAAGCTAATATATATCCTGTAATTGAAGAGGATAGAATTACAGGTTTTATTAGTATTCAGCTAGATCTTAGTGATGAAAAAAATCTAATAGATGCCAATGAAGATTTAAAATTAAAACTATATGAGCAAGATAAGATTGCATCTCTTGGACTTTTAACAACAGGTATAATGCATGAAATCAACAATCCACTTAGTTATATTCAAGGAAATGTTAACTATCTTTTAGAAGAAATAGAGAAAATGAGTGGTAAAGAGTTGGACATTCATGAAGAGTTTAAAGAAACACTAATAGATGTGGCAATTGGTGTCAAACAGATAAAGGATATTGCGGATGGACTCAAGAAATATATATTTAAAGATAAATCAGAAAGTCCGGTTGAGGTTGATATTGTAGATGTTATAAACGAAGTTCTAAAAATTTCTAAGAATGAATACAAATACTATGCAAATATAAAGTTTGAATATGATAAAAAAAATAACTACTTAGTCTTAGGTTTTGCTTCAAAATTAAAGCAAGTTATTATGAATCTTATAATAAATTCATCACACGCTATCGCAGAGAAAAAAATGCAATCACTTGGACTTATCAATATACAACTTGAAAATTTAGATGAATATGTTGAAATTAGATTTTTGGATAATGGTATTGGTATTAATGAAGAAATACTTAAAAAAATATTTGAAGCATTTTTCACAACTAAGAAATCGGGTGTTGGTAGTGGGCTTGGTCTAAGCATTACAAAAGATATTATCGAAAATGATCATAATGGATCTATTTATTGTGAGAGTGAAGTTGGTGTTGGAACAAATTTTATAATAAAGATACCAAAATATAATAAGTAGTCAAATTAAGAGGAAAATTAGTAATTGGCTAATGTAAGTCTTTGAGTCCAAATGCAGTGTGGAAGCTGTGGCTAGCTAAACTGGCGACTATAAGATTCATATTTAATAGATATTTTAAAAAGGGATTTTCATTAATATATAATTTCTAAAACTATCAGACTCATTTAGTGTCTGATAGTTATTTTTTTGCAAAACAACAAAATTAATAATACAAAAAAGTGAAATTTGATTTGAATCAAATCCTTTTTTAAAAAGTAATGTTACACTAAGCTTAGAAAGAAAAGCAAATAATACAAACAATAAAATAATATAAAAATAAAGGGAGCGATAATATGTCAAAACAATTAGGGTTTGATCAAGTAATGGAGACACATTTTAAAAAATTGGAATTATATGTACCGGTTGTATCAAGAGTTCATGGAGAGAGTCATCCAGAATTTTATGAAGTTCATAAATTATATGATGCGATTAAATTTAAAATAAAAGAAGTTGGATCAAATAAAGCTGACTTAAGTAAAGAATTTTCTGATTTGCGTAAAGTAACAAATGATTACACTATCCCATCCGATGTTTGCGAAAGCTATGAAGCTGTTTACAATATGTTAGGCGAAATAGATAAAGCTTATCATATTTAAATCAATGGATCAAAATAAAGATGGAGGTAAATTAGTTTGCAAAGATATATATTAAGCAAAAAAAATCCAATAACATTAATTGGTGCAGTCTTACTCATAATTGCATTTATTAGCAAGTTAGCTTTTGGAAATGAAAATATTGCTGTTTTGTCATTGATTATAGCTTCAATTATAGGTCTTATGCCTATTGCAATTCAAGCTTATCAAGCTTTAAAAGTTAAAGTTATAAGTATAGATGTGCTTGTTACTATTGCCGTTGTTGGTGCATTTTTAATTAAAAATTTTGAAGAATCAGCTATTGTAACATTCCTATTTTTATTTGGAGCTTTTTTAGAGCAAAGAACACTAAATAAAACTCGTTCTGCAATTAAAGAGTTAACAGAAATGGCGCCAGAAAGTGCCTTAAAACAAATGGAAAATGGAGAATTTGAGCAAGTAGATGTAGATGAGGTAGATGTAGATGATATTTTACTTGTTAAGACAGGTGCAAAAGTTCCTGTTGATGGCACTG